>NZ_SMKN01000072.1 GCF_004348675.1 Micromonospora sp. KC606
GCCGGGTCTACCCGGGCGGGGTGGTCGCGCTGCGGGGGGTGTCGCTGTGCGTCGGGTACGGCGAACTGGTCGCGGTGGTCGGTCCGTCCGGGTCGGGAAAGTCCACGATGCTGAACCTGATGGGCACGCTGGACCGGCCCTCCGGCGGCACCGTGCGGGTCGATGGGTACGACGTGGCGGAGCTGTCCGACCGTGAGGTTTCGGCGTTGCGGGCGGCCCGGATCGGGTTCGTGTTCCAGCAGTTCCACCTGGCGCCGGGGGTCGGCGTGCTGGAC
Organism: Micromonospora sp. KC606; assembly: GCF_004348675.1. Classification (GTDB taxonomy): domain Bacteria; phylum Actinomycetota; class Actinomycetes; order Mycobacteriales; family Micromonosporaceae; genus Micromonospora. Next base: position 276 of record NZ_SMKN01000072.1, read on the forward strand.
AACGTCGCTGACGGGCTGCTGTACGCCGGGCCGCCGGTACGCCAGCGCCGCCGTCGTGCGGCGGCCGCGCTGGAGCGGGTGGGCATGGCGCACCGGCTGGACCACCTGCCGCACGAGCTGTCCGGCGGCGAACGGCAGCGGGTGGCGATCGCCCGGGCGGTCGTAGGTGAGCCGGCGCTGCTGCTGGCCGACGAGCCGACCGGAAACCTGGACACCGCCACGGGCGCCGCCGTGATGGCACTGCTCCGGGAGCTCGCCGCGGCGGGTACCACCGTAGTGATCATCACGCATGACCGGGACATCGCCGCGGGCCTGCCGCGCCGGGTGCAGATGCGCGACGGCCAGATCGTCGCCAACGCGCAGGTGCCGGCCCGATGAGTGTCGTGACGGACGAGCGGCCCGCCCTGCGGGCCCGGCGGCTGCGGCCGGACGATGTGCTGCGCGTGGGCAGCGCGGGATTGCGTACCCGGTCGACGCGGGTGTTCCTGTCCGCGCTGGGCATCGCGATCGGTATCGCCGCGATGGTGGCGGTGGTGGGTATCTCCACCTCCAGCCAAGCGAACCTGCAACGCACCCTGGACCGGCTGGGCACCAACCTGCTCACCGTCGGCCCCGGCAGGAGCCTGTCCGGCGAGGAGGCGTACCTGCCCGACGAGGCGGTCCAAATGATCAGCCGGATCCCGCCGGTGACCTCGGTCAGCGCGACGGGAGCCGTGACCGACGCGAAGGTCTACCGCAGCGACCGCGTCCCCAGTGCACAGTCCGACGGCCTAGCGGTGCTGGCCGCCCGCACCGACCTGCCGACCACCGTGGGAGCCCAAGTAGCCTACGGGGTCTGGCTCAACGAGGCCACCGCTGGCCACCCCGGTGTCGTCCTGGGCAGTGTGGCGGCGCAGCGGTTAGGCATCGGCGCCGCCGGCGTCGACGTGCAGATCTGGCTCGGCGGGCACTGGTTCACCGTCATGGGCATCCTGCACCCGGTGGAGCTGGCGTCCGAGCTCGATACGGCCGCGCTGATCGGCTGGCCGGTGGCGCAGTCCCTGCTCGGCTTCGACGGTCATCCCACCACGGTTTACACCCGCACCCGCGAGGACGCCGTGGAAGATGTCCGATCGGTGCTCGCGGCCACGGCCAACCCGCAGCACCCCAACGAGGTTCAGGTATCCCGGCCCTCCGACGCGCTCGCCGCGGAACAGGCCACCGACCGGGCCTTCACCGGCCTGCTGCTCGGCCTCGGCGCGGTCGCCCTCCTCGTGGGCGGCGTGGGCGTGGCGAACACGATGGTGATTTCGGTGCTGGAACGCCGGGCGGAAATCGGGCTGCGCCGCTCCCTGGGCGCGACCCGGGGTCAGATCCGGCTGCAGTTCCTGGCCGAAGCCCTGCTGCTGTGTGCGCTCGGCGGTACCGGTGGCGTCCTGCTCGGTGTCGCCGTCACCACCGCGTACGCGCGTACCCAGCACTGGCCCACCATCGTGCCGGCCTGGGCCATGGCCGGGGGCGTCGCCGCCACCCTCGTCATCGGCGCCGTGGCCGGCCTCTACCCCGCGGTCCGGGCCTCCCGGCTGGCGCCGACCGAAGCACTGGCCATCCCATGACGCGGTTCGACTTCGAGGAAGGAACGACGATGGCAGACGGAGAGCCTGTGCTGCGCACGCGCGGGTTGCAGATGCGGTACGGCAAGGGGGCGGGGTTGGCCCGCGCGTTGGACGGCGTGAAGCTGGAGGTCGCCGCCGGGGGGACACTGGCCGTGATGGGGCCTAGCGGGTGCGGAAAGTCGACGCTGTTGCACCTGCTGGGTGGCCTGCAGCGGCCCTCGGCGGGGGAGGTGCGGCTGGCGGGCGCCGCATCGACGGGCTGAGCGAGCGGGCGCTGGCTCGGCTGCGCCAGCAGGCGATCAGGGTTCGTCTTTCAGGCCTTCCATTTGATGGACGAGCTCACCGCAGCGGAGAACGTCGAGCTGCCGGCGCTGCTGGCGGGACGCTCTCCGCCGACCGGTTGATCTCGATGCGCGACGGCACCCTGGTCGAGGAGACCAGACCGGCGCACGGCAGCGGCGAGCCGGTGGCCGACCCGGCCGGATTGGAGGGCTGAGCGCGATGGGACGCATCCTGCTCGTTTGCCGGCTCGCTGGACGAGACCTGCGGCGCCATCTGGCCGGGGCCGCGCTGCTGCTGCTCGCGATCACGGCCGCCACGGCCACGCTGACCCTCGGGCTCGTCCTGCACGGGGCGGCCAGCCAGCCGTATGAGCACACCCGGGAGTCGACGGCAGGACCCGACGTGGTCGCCAGTGACGCCCCGTTCGGCGAGGGCCAGGGCGCTGCCCTCGCCGCCCTGGAAGCGCTGGTCAAGGCGCCCGAGGTCGTCGACTACAGCGGCCCGTACCCGCACACTCGGGTGATCGCGGGGGCTGGCGACGTCACCGCGCCGGTGTGGGCGCAGGGACGCGACGCCGATCCCGCCCCGGTGGACCGACCGGCACTGACCGAGGGCGGCTGGGTCCGCGACGGTGGCGTGGTGTTAGAGGCCACCCTCGCCGAAGCGTTCGGCGTCGGCGCCGGCGATACCGTCACATTGGATGGCCGAGCGTTCCAGGTGGCCGGAGTCGCCGTCACCGCCGCTGCATGGCCGTATCCCAAGGCGTGCCTCGCCCCCTGTGTGTTCGGAGCCGCCGAAGCGAGCGAGGAGGAGCAGGAGGCCGAGCAGGCCGGGCCGCCGCCTGCCGGGGCGCCCGGACCGGGATTTGAGCCGGCGGGCGGCGGAGTGCTCAGCGGCATCCAGGGCGGGCTGGTGTGGCTCACCAAGGCGGACGCCCGCAGCCTGGTCCCATCGGAGGAATCCCTCTCCTACGCCGTGTACCTGAAGCTGGCCGACCCGGCCGACGCCCCGGCGTTCGTCAACGCACACTTGCGGGACGGCGTCGACCCGGCCTACGGGCCAGGCTCCGCAGGCTGGTCCATCGCGGACTGGCAGGAGATTCGTGCCGGCCACAGCTGGCTTGTCGAGAAAAGACGAAACGCCTTGCTGGGTGGCAGCTGGCTACTCGGTCTGCTCGCGCTGGCAAGCATCACCGTGCTCGTCGGCGGCCGGATGGCCGACCAGGTCCGACACGTCGGACTACTCAAAGCGGTCGGCGGCACACCGAGCCTGGTCGCGGCCGTGCTCCTCGCCGAGCACGTCGCCGTGGCCCTCCTGGCGACAGGGCCGGACTGGCGGTGGGCCTGCTGACGGCACCGCTGCTCACCGATCCCGGCGCCGGCCTGCTGGCCACCTCGGGTACGGTGCCGTTCACCATGTCCACGATCGGGCTGGTGACCGCCGTCGCGCTGACGATCGCGGCCATGGCGACCTTCGTACCCGCCCTGCGCGCCGCCCGCGTCAGCACCGTCCGTGCCTTGGCAGACGCGGTCCGCCCACCACATCGCACGGCCTGGCTGATCGCCCTCTCGACGCGCCTGCCCACCCCGTTGCTGCACGGGATGCGGATTGTCGGCAGGCGCCCGCGCCGCACCGCGTTGGGCATAGCCGCGGTCGCGATCACCGTCGCCGGGATCGTCGCCGCACTGGCTATCCATGCTCGCCGGGACCTTGAGGACGACATGACCGGGGGCGCCGATCCGCGCATGGCCTTGAGCCAGGCGCTGATGCTCGTCACGATCATGCTGATCGCCCAGGCGGCCGTCAACGCGATCTGCATCAGCTGGGCGACCACGCTCGACACCAGGCGCTCCTCGGCGCTGGCCCGCGCGCTTGGCGCGACCCCGAATCAGGTCAGCGTGGGGCTCGCGGCGGCACAGGTGCTTCCCGCGCTCGCCGGCGCCATCCTGGGCCTCGCCGGGGGAATCGGACTGGCAGAGATCCTCGACGAGGATCCCGTGGCCGTCCCGCCGCTCTGGCAGTTGCTCGCCGTGGTCCTGGGGTGCGTGGTCGTGATAGCCGCGCTCACCGCCATACCAGCCCGAATCAGCGCCCGTCGCCCCGCGGGCGAGATCCTGCAGACCGAACTCACCTGAGCCGACGAACCTTCGCCGAATGCTGGGAGGCTTCATGTCCTTCGTATCCGCACACCGCCGCAGATGCTCGCCGCTGAGCCGCGGCCCGACGACAGCGGAGGCACAAGTGAGACGTGCAACGGGAATCGGCGGGCGGCTCGTGTTGGCGGCGACGGTCCTGGCCGTGGTCGCGACGAGCGTGGCGTGCGGTGGTGACACCGCCGATCCCGCCAGCCCAGCCCCATCGAGCGGCTCGACCCACCATGGCCACGGCCAGTCCGCGTCGCCATCGCCGGCACCGCTGCGGGCGGGTGAACGATTCGTCACGCTGACGATGCCACAGCCGTATTCGCCGGTCGCGCCGAACGATGGCACCGACGAGTACCGCTGTTTCCTGGTGGATCCGAAGCTGTCGGCCACGGCTTACCTGACGGGCAGCCAGTTCCTGCCGCAGAACGCGGACATCGTGCATCACGCGATCTTCTTCCAGATCGCACCGGCGGACGTGCAGCAAGCTCGCGAGGCGGACGCGCGCACTCCCGGCGAGGGCTGGCAGTGCTTCGGCGATTCGGGCATCGACGGTGGCGCGTGGGTGGCCCACTGGGCGCCAGGCGCGAACGAGGTGCTGTTGGACCCCGGCCTGGGATACGAAATGCCTCCCGGCGCGCAGCTGGTCATGCAGGTGCATTACAACCTGCTGGCGACCAACAGAAAGTCAGGCAGCACCGACCAGTCAAGCATCAGGCTGCGCCTTGCCGACGACAGCACCCCGACGACCGCATTGGACACCTTGCAGCTACCCGCGCCGGTCGAGTTGCCCTGCACCGCCCAAGAGAGCGGCCCGCTGTGCGACCGGGACGCAGCGATCCAGGACGTCACCCGCCGCTTCGGCGAGGCCGTCGGCGACAACGCCGAGCAATTGGTCCAGCGGTGCGGCAAGGGAAAGCCGGTACCCGGGGCCACCCAGCACTGCGACTATCCGGTAGAGGACGCCGCCACCATCTACGCTGCGGCAGGACACATGCACCTACTCGGCCGATCCATCAAGATCGAGCTCAATCCGGGTGCCGCCGGCGCCAGCACCCTGCTAAACGTGCCGCAGTACAACTTCGACGACCAGGCCATCCGACCGCTGGCCACCCCCATAAAGATCAAAAAGGGGGACGTAATCCGGGTCACCTGCACCCACGACGCCAGCCTGCGCAAGATGCTGCCCCAGCTTCAGCACCTTCCACCACGCTATGTCGTATGGGGCGACGGAACCGCGGACGAGATGTGTCTCGGACTGCTCATCGGCACCCGGTCGTAGGAATTCCTCGGACCGAGCGGGCCACCGGCCATGCCAGCGACCTCCCCTCACGAACCGGCGAAGGGCTGTCGGCCTGCTCGGCTCCACCTGTCAGCCGGGCTCCTGGCCGGCGGTCGGCGATGGCGCGTCGCGAATACGTATCACAATCCGGGTTTCGGCTTGCCTACCCCGCCATGCCGAGACGCGTACCCAACGCGTACCGAGACGCGGCACCACGGCGGACATTCTTGCTGGTGGGACATCGTCTGGCGGGTGCGGTCTGAGACTTACGGGAAGGGCGCCGCGAGCGTGGGGTGGGAGCACGCGGAGCGTGCGCTTCTACGCGTTCACGTCAGGGTGCCTACCTTGTTTGACCTGCTCTGTTAGGTGGTGTCAGCTCGGGTGAGGTCCGGGGCGTGTTCGGGTGACCTGACCGCTGCCGTCTGGGCGGTGTCGGCATGACGGTGCGGCGTCCGGATGCTGCGGGCGGACAGTCCCAAGCTAGTCGCATCCGGGCCTGGCCGAGATCGGCGTCTTGTGGTGCACGGGCGAGGCTGTTGCGCGGCAGCGGTCGCCGGCCGTTGGGTGTCGTGGTGGATCGACGTGCGCCGCGCGGCTGCCTCGACCTTGGCCTGCGACGCGGTCGGACGTACGAACAGCGTCCAGCCGAGATTTTGCTGATCCTCGCCTCCGGGCCGTCCCGCCCGGCAGGGGCGAGCGGCAGCCAGTGACTGCGCGTAGTTGCCGATCGGAGCGTCGTCGCTCTGACGACGCACTACTTTGTTTGATATGCAGGTGATCGTGAGGCTCCTCGAACTGGGCACGCAGTGCGTCGATCACCCTGCATATCAGGCGTTATGCGGCCCGCCAGGGCGCAGGTGAACGAAGTTCACCCGCATAATGCCGATGTGCGGACGCCGCGCGGTTGCGTTCAGTCCGAGGAAGGCTCTCGGACCGAGAGAGGCTTCAACACCGGCCACGCGTCGGCATGCGGTGACCGGTCCCGGGCGACGAATTATTGGTCGACCAGGCACTCTCCAGCCCCGATACTCGCAGCCGTGGTCGCGTTGCCGGTGCTGTGGCTGTATGGGGCGTCGGGGGTCGGGAAGACGACCGTTTCCTGGGAGTTGTTCGTCCAGCTCGCCAAGGAGGGTGTAGCCACCGGCTACGTCGACATTGACCAACTCGGGATGTGCTATGCCCCGCCGACCCGGCAGCACTGGGCGCCCGAGCCCGCCGACGATCCGGGTCGGCACCGGCTCAAGGCCCGGACGCTCGATGCGGTTGTGGCCAACTTCCAGGACGCGGGTGCCCGGTGCGTGGTCGTCCCGGGCGTCACCGACCCGGTTCGCGGGGTGGAGACCGACCTCGTGCCGCATGCGGTGCTGACCATGTGCCGGCTGCGCGCCGAGCCTGCGGACCTGGGCCGGCGGCTGGCTGCCCGCGGCCGCCCGACTGTTGACGACTTCGCGGAGGAGTTCGCGTACGCCGACGCCCTCGACCGGGCCTTCGCGACCGTCCCGTGCGTCGACACCACCGGGGTCACCGTCGCGGAGGTCGTGGACCGCGTCCGGGCACGAACCGGCTGGCCAAATCTGGCGGGGCCGGTCGAGAAGCCGAGCCCGACACGGCAGGTACCGGACCCCACGCCAGGGGAGATCCTCTGGCTGTGCGGACCGGCCGCCGTCGGCAAGTCAACCGTCGGCTGGCAGGTGTACCAGCAGGTCCGCCGCGCCGGCGTCAACGCCGCGTTCGTCGACCTCGACCAGATCGGCTTGCACCGCCCGGTCCCGGCCGACGACCCGGGCAACCACCGGCTCAAGGCAGCCAACCTCGCCGCGGTCTGGCGCGTGTTCCGGGCCGGCGAGGCGGGATGTCTGATCGCGGTCGGCCCGCTCGACCGGCCGGAGGATGTGACCGCGTACACCGCCGCGCTGCCCGCCGCCACGATCACGCTGTGCAGGCTGCACGCGAGCCGGGAGGTACTGGCCGACCGGGTCGCGCGCCGCGGCCGAGGCCTCACCTCCACATGGGGCCTGGCCGGCGACGAGCTGATCGGGCAACCACAGGCGCGGCTACGCGAGATTGCGGATCAGGCGGCGCGGACCGTCGACGCCCTGGACGGGGTCGGTGATCTGCGAGTGGACACGGACGACCGGCCCGCGGACGAGATCGCCGCGGAGATCCTGGGCCGTACCGGCTGGCCGTCGCTACTTCGGTGAGTCCGGTACGCAGAGCAGATACGCGGGTTCCGGAACCCACGTCGTTGGGCGAGGACGCAGTCCGGTTGGCCACCTGCCGTTCGCACCCACTGGTAGCTGGGCCACACCGGTGGGGCCGCAGCCCACGTCGGGTACGAAGTGGGCGCCTGGCTCTCGGCGCCATCTGACCGTCCCGTCCCCGGTTTCGTCCGGCGGGTGGTCAGTGAGTTACCAGACGGGCGGCTCGTGGGGGCGACCCTTGAGCTCGTGGAATCCATCGGCCTCAGCGACCAGGAGCGTACCGTCCCACAGTCGGCCCGCCGCCTCACCCTGCGGCACCCGGGATATCACCGGTCCGAACCAGACGATCGGTCGCCCGGGCTCGGGTTCCACCACGGTGATCGGGGTTCCGACGTGGTTTCCGATCTGGCTGGTCCCGGTCGTGTGTGACGCCCGCAGCACCACGTCGTGGTCTGGCGAGTCCCAGGCGGTCGCCAGGTCCGCGGGCAGCCCGGCCGCGGTCAGCACCGTGTCGACCGGACCCCAGTCGCCGCTATGGGCCATCGCGCCGTACCGGTCATAGAGGCGGCCAACTGCGTCTGTGCCGTACCGGTGCTGGACAGCGGCGAAGAGGCGAGCCGGTCCCCACAGGAATCCGTCCGGCTCGTTCTCCGGATCGTCGTCGCGGCCCTCGTTCAGCACGGACAGGCTCATGATCTGCCACACGACGCGTACCGGGCGGACCTGCTCGACCTCGCGCATCCACCGCGAGACGAGCCAGGTGTACGGGCAGCTCGGATCAAACCAGAACTTCGCCGTCATCTGGGGCATTGCATCAACGTATCCCGATCATCTGGGTGGCCCACAACCGCAGTGCGGCCATTGCGCGTCGAACCCCTCAAGATCAGGCGCGCGGATCTGCCGCTGACCGAGCGCTACCCACCGTGACGAGGATCGCGGAGACCCTGCGTCCGACCGCGCCGAAGAGCGGATGCTGGACCTACCGACTGCACCGACGGGACCGGGCGACTATCCGAAGCGGTCAGCCAGCTTCGTCAGCTTGGTGACGTACGCCGGCCAGTCATAGTCGTCGGGGATGGTGGTGTTCTCCCGCCGCAGGCCGATCGCCGTGTCGTGCTGCTCGCGCATGATGTCGGCGTGACCGGCGTGACCGGCGTGACGGGCGAGGTCGCCGGTCATGTGGACAATGATCCTTTGCAGCGTCACGTCCTGTCCACCCGGCCGCCACCACGGCACCTGCCCCGGCGCGTCGAGCGGTAGCTGTTCGATCGTCTGGTCCGCGAACACTCCGACACGGCGATACAGGTCGATCAGCCCATCCTTCGTCTCGTCCTCGCGTGCGTACCAGTCTGCCTGCGGGTCCTCCTCGAACGCCTGCATGGGGACCAGGTCCTCAGACGTCGGGAATTCGCGCCCGAGGTGATAGTCGGTCCAGACCTTGTGCGCGTTGAGGAGCGAGGGACCGATGACGTGACCGTAGACGGACAACCGTGATCCGGAACACCATCACCCAATCTGGAGCCGTCGGATCCGTCAGTCGCGGTGACTTGAAGCCCTCTTCAGCGCCGCGACAAGACGCCCTTTCGCAGCACCGGTCGATTCACGGGACGTACCTGGGCCTGGTGATCATGGGTCGCGGTTGGGTTGACTCTCTACCGTGACGACCGAACCCTCGCTGCCGGCGCGGCTCGCCGTGTCGGGGGAACGTCTCGGGTGGACCTTCATCGACCGCGACCGCTACTGGCGGCGCTTCCCGGAGCAGGCGCCGGAGCTCGGCGAAGTTCCGGCGGAGTTGCACCGGCGCGTTGAGATGGCGGAAAGCGACGGCCGGCGCGCCCTCCGGGTGGGTGGCATCGGCATCGTTCTCGCCCTGATCGTCGGGGTCTGTGGCGCTCAGATGGTTGACGATGACAGCCAAGGCGCCGTCGGCGTCCTGGCGGTGCTGCTGCTGATCGGCGGGGTCGGCCTCGCCGGTTGGCTCGGCCACCAACCAATGGGCGCACGGCAGGCGGTCCGATCCGCCGAGGAACAACTTCGACGGGAGTACGCCGACGCGTACGCCGACTGGGATCAGCGCCGCGTGTGGTTCGACGAGAACCAGCAGGAAGCCGTGGACGCCATGCCGGAGTGGAGCGCCGTCGCGCCAACGGCGGGCAACCGCCGGGTGGACATCGTCGGCGGCAGCACGTACGGCTGGGAGGCGCTCCTCACCGTCTTCGGCGGTTCGCTGCTGGCCACCCGAGGCCGGATGACCCTGGTCGACTTCACCGGCGAGGCGCTCTGCGGCGAACTGATCGAGCTGGCCCGCGCCACCGGCCGCAGCGTGGCCGAGCTGACACGGTTCGACCCGACCGGCGGCCTGGAATTGGACGAGTTGGTCGCCTGCCTGGTTGATGCGATGTACGGTGACGCGCCAGGCGCCAGCAGAGCCGACCGCTCGCAGGACACGCTGTTGCTGACCGAGGTGTGCGGGGTGCTGTCGCCGGAGCTGACTGTGGCCCGCCTGCTGGCCGCCGTACGCGTGCTGCTGGATCGCCCGGCGCAGGACGCGCTGACACCGGCGGAGACCGACCGGCTGCTCGACCTCCGCACCGACGAGAGCCGCCGGCACCTGCAGGGGCGCCTGCACCGGATCGAGGCGTTCGTCCACCCGCTGGAACACGTCGGCGGCGACCCGGCCCCACCCGTAGATGCCGACCTGACCTGCTTGATCTTCGGCGATGACCCGCACAGCGCGCGCCGCGAGCTGCTCAAGGACCTGCTGGTGCGGTCGCTGACCCGGCAGATCCGGCGAGACCCGGCCGGCCTGGGCTCGTTGATCCTGATTGGCGCCGACGAGGTCGACCATCGCGTCCTGGAACAGCTCGGCACGCTGTGCGAGCGCGGCGGCATCCGGCTGGTGCTGCTCTTCGCCCACCTGCGTGACGAATCGCTGCGCCTGGTCGGCGGTGGGGAGGTGGCGTTCATGCGGCTGGGCAACCATCGTGAGGCGGCGCAGGCCGCGGACTTCATCGGCAAGGGGCACCGGTTCGTGCTCAGCCAGCTGACCAGGACGCTGGGCGGCAACGAGACCCACACCGAGGCGGAGACCACGGGCGCGGCTGCCACCGATACGACGACCACGAGCACGAGCACGACGGCCCGCATCGGCCACGGGAGCAGCACGAGAAGCGGCTCGGCGAGCTTCACCCGCAGCTGGAACCGGACCGAGTCGCTCGCCCGAGGCAGCAACTGGAGCGACGCCGAGGCGGCGCAGCGGGTGTATGAGTACGCCGTCGAGCCTCGGGTCCTCCAGGATCTGCCCGACTACGCGCTGATCATGGTGCAGCGAGACGACGGCGAGCCGGTGGTGCGGGCGGTCGAGGTGAACCCGGAGATCGTCATGCTGCCGCGGATGTCGATGGAACCCGTCGCACTGCCGCCGCTGCCCGGACCGGACGAGGCCCTTCATCCGATCGAGGAACAGGTTCGGCCGGGCTCATGACGACGGCCGCAGCGCTGTTCGCGAGCCTGGAGATCAGCCGGGTCCAGGAATTGCCGCGGCGCGACGGCGGGCCGGACGCAGGCCGCCGGCTGCGACTGGCCGGGATCGTCGCCGCCTACCATTCCGGCGCGTCGGTGCTGCTCGGCTGGCATCGGGCGGCTAGCGACCGGACGATCGAAGTGTTCGCGGCCGGCGGGGTACGCGGCACCCCGGACCGGGGCGGTCTGCTGCCGATGTCGCTGCCGCCCGGCGCGCTCGGCCTTCCGGACCCCGGCCTGCCCGACCGGCTGCGCGCCCTTCCGGCCTGACCTGCGTGACCGTCCTGATCGACGGGCTGATCGCCGAGGATCACGAGCCGCGCGAGGACGATCGCGGGCCCACTCTCGAAGACGGACTCCTGCACGTCTGGCAGGCCGGGTTCGCCTGGCTGGTGCTGGCCGAACCGGTGCCGGCGGGCGAGGCCGGCGACGCCGCCCGGGCGGTCGCCCTGCAGGAACGCCAGGCTCGGGCCAAGGCGCAGTCGCCGGAGCAGGCGGTGGCCGCCGACCGGCTCGCCCGCCTGCACCGTGAGCTGCAGCAGGGCCGGTCCACCGGGCTGTGGCGGGTGCACATGCTCGCCGGCGGCGAGTCGCCGGGCGCCGCCTCGGCCGTCGCGGGCCTGCTGTGCGCGTCCATCGACGTGTCCGGTCTGCCGTACGCGCTGACGCCCGGTGCGGCCGGCGGCAACCTGGACGTGGCGCTCGACCGCGACGACGCGCCGAAGGTGGTCGGGTCGGCGCTGCTCGCCGCGCTCACCGTCACGCCCGCCGACGAGGTGCCCGGGGTTCGCTTCACGGTGCGCCCGGAGTTCGACGTCAACCCGGAGACCGCCGGGCGCGACGACGACGCGCTGGTCGCCGGCGTGGTGCTGGACCGGGCCCGAATCGTGGCCGGCCCGCTGGAGCTGCCTGCTGGACCGCGTGACGGCTGTGGTGTTGATCGGCTTCGGGATGCGGGTAGCCGCGCAAGCCAACTGACAAGCAACTCGTGGGAGGGACGGACGTGGGCACGGTGCTCGGGACGATCGAGCGGATCTGGCGGTACCCCATCAAGTCCACCGGCGTTGAACGAGGCCGCCGTGGATGCCCGGGGCCTCGTCGGCGACCGGCTCTACGCGGTGCGGGACGCCGAGGGCAAATTCGGCTCGGGCAAGAACACGCGCCGGTTCCGACGCTTGTCAGGGCTTTTGCAGTTACGGTCCCGTTATGCAGGGGGAGCAGCCACGGAGGTGCCCGAGCTGTTGGACCCGGACGGCGAGCCGGTGCCGGACCCGACCTCCTATGTGCGGCACTACCTGGGCCGGGACGATGTCGAGGTGGCCCGCGAGGGCGCGATCTCGCACTTCGACCAGCTTCCCCTCAGCGTCCTGACCACCGCCACCCTCGACTGGGTCCGCGCGGCCGTTCCCGGCGTCCCCGTCGACGAGCGCCGGTTTCGGCCCAACCTGCTGGTGCGGACGCCGCCGGGCACACCTGCCTTCGTCGAAGACGCATGGTTCGGCAGCACCGCCCGGATCGGCGATGACCTGCGGATACGGTTCGAGCGCTCCAGCGAGCGATGCGTGATGACCAACGAGGCCCAGCAGGACCTGCCGCACTCCCCGCTGATCCTGCGTGCCATCGCCCAGGCCCACGACATGAGACTGGACGCCCAGGCCACGGTCACGCAGCCAGGACGGGTACGACTCGGGGACACCGTCGAACTGACCTGACGCACCGTCCGGGATCAGTCCTCGTCATCGGGCCTCCTCGGTAGCTTCCCTTCCGGGGACACCACTCGACCTGAGCCGCCCTCTCATCGCAAGACAACACGGTCAACGACGCTCAGGCGGGCAACCGTGTGTAACGAGCGAATCGCGGCAGATCCGCGCACGGGATCTTGGTTGAGATCGAGCCGTTGGCAGAAAGGGGATGCCCTCGTAGCGAGGATGGAGGTGCGATCGGTTCGACATCCCATCTGTCCGCCAGCCGGTCGGGTACTGGCGCTATCGGCGAGGCGGTTGGCCGGTGTCGGTGTTGGGCTGGAGGATCACGACCGGGATCTGGCGACTGGTTTTGCTGAGGTATCTGCCGTAGTCGGGCCACAGGTCGGTCATCATTCGCCACAGTCTTTCCCGCTCATCGCCGGTTGCGGTGCGGGCTGTAGCGATGACGTGTTCCGCGGCGACTTGCACCCGAGCTTCGGGGTTCGCGAGGAGGTTCAGGTACCACGAAGGATGATGCGAGCTGCCGCCGTTTGAGCCGACGACGATGTATCGGTTGTCGTCCAGACCATAGATCAGGGCGGTGCGGCGGAGTTTGCCAGACCTGCGGCCCCGCGTGGTGAGCAGTAACGTTGTGACTCCCCAACGGTGGTGTCCTTGGCGGCCGTCGGTGTCAACGTAGCGACGGATGTGCTCGGCCACCCATCCGGTTGGGCTGTTCAGGATTTTCTCGTCGGCGGTCATTGCGCGCCCTCGTCCGCCGCGTTCCCGGACACGGTCGGCGGGACCCGAGCGGCCAGCGTCGTTCGGAGCTCGGCGATCCTTCGCAGGTCGTCGCTGAGGCGGGTCTCGTCCGCTGTGGTCAGCGGCAGGGCCGCCGCGTCGGCGAGGAGGCGCTGTGCGCTCGTAGGGTCGTCGAGCCGGATCGCGATGTCCGCGCGCAGGACTAGCGCCCGGAAGCGCAGCGCCGGCTCGGCATCGGTATCGGCGGCCAGCGCGCCGTCGAGCACCTTGGCGGCTGTGGTGAAGTCTCCCTTGGCGTCGGCCAGTCGGCTGCCCGTCTCGAGCGCGCGATCGAGGCGGCTGCGTGGTGACGCGTCGGCAGACCGCTCGGGGATGGGCTGGCCGATGCGGATGTAGTTGCCGGCGGGGTCGACGACGATGAATTGTCGGACGCCGTAGAACGGCATGTCCTTGAGCGGGTTGATGCGTGGGACGCCGCGTGAGGGGACCTTGCCGAGTATGCCTCTGATGCCGGCGGTGAACGCGTCGTAGAGCCCGTCGGCGTCGGTGGTGGTCACGTAGCAGGTACCCCAGTTGTTCGCCGGCTGCAGGTCCTTCAGCACGAAGAAGTGCAACTCGATGCCGCCTCGCCGGACCGAGGCGTAGGTGTTCGGGCGCTGCTGTTGGTAGGTCACCTCGAACCCGAGCGCGCGGTAGAAGTCGAGGGTGTCGTTGATGGATTTGGCCGGCAGGATCGGAATCATGGTCTCGGTCACGTGGGAGCCTCCACCGTCTCGGCGTTGTGTTGTGGGTCCCGAGCACCGCCGGGATCGTTAAGACGGCGCAGGACGGCCAACGCCGTGGTGAGTTCGGCTTCGTCGAACCGCTCGGCGAGCGTGTTGGCCCACCGAGCTTGGACCTCGCGGATCCGCTGCATCGCCCGCTGGGCCCGCGGTGTGATCACCATGAGTTTGGCGCGGCGGTGGTGCGGGTTGTCCCGGTAAGTGATCAAGCCGTCGCGTTCGAGGGCATCGGCGGTCTGCTGCACGCTCTGTCTGGACAGGCCCATGATTCGCGCCACGTTTGCTACTGGCGCAGGCGCGTGCTCGACCACGCCGAGGACCTGCCAGCGCGCGCTGGTGAGACCGAACGGCCGGGTGAGCTCGTCGCCTTCGGCCAACAGAAAGCTGTTCGCGCGGAACACTTCGATCACGAGGTCGGACAGCAGCACGCCCGCCACCGACAATTCAGACATGACAGGATCCTGTCATGTCGACACGTGCTTGTCAAAGCTGTGAGTTGTGGTGCAGCTGCATCCGCCGAGTCGTCTGGCCGCAATCGACAGTCCGAAGAATTTCGCGAACATGCGCGCTCATCGGCCAGTTCAGGCTGCAGACAGCAAAGACTGCTGGCCACCCAGCGTGACGGCGCCCTGCTGGCCCGCGCGCACGATCGGCGGCAGATCCGGATGGAAGGAGATCGGTGACCGATCACCCCCCGGTACCGTCCCCGGCATGACGTATCTCCTCCACATCACCGAACGGACGAACTGGGAGACCGCCCTCCGGACGGGCTGGTACCGCACCTCGACGCGAGGCGTATCGCTTGACGAGCAAGGCTTTATCCACTGTTCCCTGCCCCACCAACTACGCGCCGTCGCCGAGTACGTCTACGGCGACGCCGATGACTTGGTGGTGCTGGTCATCGACAGCGAACGCCTCAGCGCACCGGTCAGGTACGAAGCCCCCGAGCCCAGCGCCGACATGTACCCACACATCTACGGGGCGGTACCAACCAGCGCAGTGAGCGAAGTTGTGCCGGTCGAGCACGACAGCGAAGGACGTATGCTGCTGCCCGAGTAGCGGACCCAGCCTGGACGGCGCGGGACGAAACAAGGTCGCGAGGATCGAGCATCCCAGGTCGCGGTAGGTCAGCATGGGGTTGGCCTACCTAAAGGATGTCTCGTAACTGGGTGTGGGCCCAGACGTCCTCGCCGAGTACATCTCCGGCACGTCAGCCGAGCCCCGTAGTGCACCCAGACGGTCAGCTCAACGTGATCGAGGGCGACCTCTCCTACCCCAGTTCGCGGCGCCGAGTCCTCACCATGCCTGTGTCTCGCAGGCAGGTTCCGGCAAAGTCGTCGGGTGATGTCGAGTAGTGCCAGCGGGCGGGTGCTGTCGCGGTCGTGGTGGCGGTCAGCCCTACGGGCTCACTCTGTAGTCGCCAGCTTCGACCTGATGCTGGCGGCCTCCGGGTGGTCGATGTCGTCGAAGATGGTTAGCGCAGCCCGCCAGCTCTGCCGGGCCGCCTCGTGGTCGCCCGCCGAGGAGTGGGTGTCGCCAAGCCGGGCCAGGTGGGAGGCCTCGTGGCGGCGGTCGCCCATCTCCCGGCTCTGATCCCGCGCCCGCTGGTAGTAGCTGATCGCCTCCGGATGGCGCCCGAGTTGGTGGTACGCGTGCCCGAGGCTGTCCCAAACGTCGGCCATCGTGGCCCGTTCCCCGAGTTCCTCCAGGATGGGTAGGGCCCGCTCGCAGTACGCGATCGCGGTCTCGTGCTCGCCGACGAGGCTGTGCGTCCACCCGACTCCGTTGTACGCGACTGCCAGCACCCCGCGGTTACCGGAGCGCTCGGCGAACTCGAGCGCCTGCAGCGCGTGGTGCAGCGCGTCGTGATGGTTGCCCTGCTGTTCGGAGAACCACATCAACCCGAGGTGCGTACGCGCGCTGCCGGTGTGGTCGCCGACCGCGGCGTACAGGTCGATGGCCTGGAGGCTGTGCCCTTGGGCCTGATCGCTCCGGCCGAGCATCAAGTGCGCGTAGAGCAGTCTGCGGTGGATGTCGGCTTGGCCGGGCTGGTCCCCGAGTCGCCGCGCGGCACGAAGGGCGGCTTCCTGGACGCTGACTTGGTGATGCCAGTGCCCTCGCCAAAGGAGGAACGTCGCCATCGACCAGCCCAGCTGCTGAATGTGCCGGTCGAACCGTGCGTCGGTGGTGCTGTGCACGACGGCGAGGAGAACGGCCAGTTCCTCGGTCAGCCATTGCCGAGCACCGGTGTTGTCGGTGAACACCTTAACCACGACTCCAGGCGATGGC
This sequence comes from Micromonospora sp. KC606, assembly GCF_004348675.1. Taxonomy (GTDB): domain Bacteria; phylum Actinomycetota; class Actinomycetes; order Mycobacteriales; family Micromonosporaceae; genus Micromonospora. Next base: position 16,817 of record NZ_SMKN01000072.1, read on the forward strand.
GGAGCGGGGCTGATCGGGTCGCGAGCTGCCGGCAGCCATTGGTCGGTCGCATGGGCGCTGAGCAGGTAGTAGTCGAGCATCCGCCGCTGGGCGGCGAACCGGTCGTCCTCGCTATCCTCGGCGTACGCGAGCTCAGCTGCGTAGGCTCGGATCAGGTCGTGGAAGGCGTAGCGGCCGGGAGTGTGCTCGGTCAGCAGGTGCGCGGCGCACAGCATGTCCAGCAGGCGGCGGGTCTGTGGAATGGGCAGGCAGGCGAGGCTGGCGGCCGCGGCCGGGCCGATGTCGGGGCCGGGGTGCAACCCGAGTAGCCGTAGCAGCCGGGCCGACTCCGCACCCAGGGCGTGATAGGACCAGGAGAAAACCGCCCGTACGTCGGTCGCCGCGTCCGGTCCGGTGAACGCGTCGAGCGGGTTGCCCGCGTCGGCCAGTTCCGCCGCCAGCGCCGACAGCGGCAGGGTAGGTCGGGTGGCGGCCCGGGCGGCGATGATGGCCAGCGCGAGGGGGAGCCCGGCGCAGGCGGTGATGACGGTGTCGACGGCGTCCGGTTCGGCCGCCAGCCGGTCGGGGCCGAGCCGGCGGGCCAGCAGCAGCCGCGCCCGGTCGGCGTCGAGTCCATCGAGCCACAACGGCCGGGCGCCCTCCGTGGCAACCAGGCTCGCCAGGTCGCTGCGGCTGGTGACCAGCACCATGCTGCCCGGCGACCCGAGGAGCAGCGGCCGGACCTGCTCGGCGTCGCGCGCATTGTCCAGCAACAGCAACATTCGGGCGTCGGCCAGCTGGCTGCGGTAGAGCCCCGCCAGAGCCTCTATTGTGGTCGGATGTTTCGCGGGTGAGACGCCGAGCAGCTCGAGCAGCGTACGCAGGGCGGCGTCGGACGGCATCGGCTGACCGCCCGGGTCGAACCCCCGCAGGTTCAGGTACAGCTGTCCGTCCGGGAACCGGCCGCGTACGCGGTGCGCCCAGTGCACAGCCAACGCTGTCTTCCCGATGCCGCCACTGCCGCCGATCGTCGCGATGACCGTCGCCGATCGTGGATCACCGGCGCTATCCAGGATGTCGTCGAGCTGCTTGACGGCGTCGTCCCGGCCGGTGAACCCGGCGATGTCGGCGGGCAACTGGGTCGGTGCGCCGATTCTTGGTCCGGTCACCGGCGCAGCCGGGGCCCGCTTCCGCGGAGTCTCCGGCGCGGTCTTTCCGGGGACGAGGTGTGGGTCTTGGTGCAGGATGCGTCGGTGGAGTTCGCGGAGTGCGGGTCCAGGTTCGCTGCCGATGTCGTCAACCAGTCGCTGGCGCAGGGTGCGGTAGTGAGCGAGAGCGTCGGCTTGGCGGCCGGCCGCGTACAGGGCGACCATGAACTGTCCGGCGAGGCGTTCGTCCAGCGGGTGCGCGTTCAACGCTGACGTCACGTCGGCGAGTACGTTCGTGTGGTTTCCGCTGCGGAGCAGGACGTCGTTGCGGTCGAGGATGGCCGCCCAGCGTTCGCGTTCGAGCCCATCGGCGACGGCGTGCAGCCAGTCGCTGTCGACATCGTCGAACGGCGTACCGCGCCAGAGGGCGAGGGCGTCGCGCCACAGTTCGACGGCTTTGGCATCGTCGGCGGCGCGGGCGCGGGCGACCAGGTCCCGGAACTCGTGGATGTCCACGATGACGGGGTCGACGCCGAGCAGGTAGCCCCGACCGCTCCGGACAGGTGCCGGGCCTCCGGCCGCTTCGAGCAGCGTACGCAACCGTGAGAGATAGGTGTGCAGGGTTTGTCTGGCTCGTTGGGGTGGCCGTTCGCCCCACACGCGGTCGATCAACTGATCGACGTTGACTGCGGTCGCGGGCTCGACCAGCAGCGTGGCCAGCACTGTGCGCTGACGGGTCGGTCCTAGTTCGACAGCTCCGTGGATCCCATATGCCACTACCGGTCCCAAAACGCAGAACCGCAAAACGCCCCCCTTCCCACCCGGTACCTCGGGTGGTCGCGTTAACCGTAGGCGATGACTGCCAGGCGCCCTGGCATGCAGGGGCCCGGCAGAGTCGTCAGGTGATGCCGAGCAGTGCCAGGGGGCGGGTGCTGTCGCGGGCGTGGTGTCGGTTGGCGGCGGCGATGTTGGTGGCCCCGGTCAGGCGTAGGGCGCTGATGGCGGCGTTGCGTAGGGCGCTGATGGCGGCGTTGCGTAGGGCGACCATGATTTGGGGTTTAGATTCAGACGATCAACGCAACGCTGCTGGTGGATGGGTGGATCGTGGCCCGGATGGGTCGGCCGGGAATGTCGGACGCGATGAAGGAAGACTTGTGGCGGCGCTGGCGTGCCGGTGAGTCCATCAGCGTGATCTCTCGAGGGCTGAGCAAGCCGCCCGGGTCGGTCTTCACGGTGCTGAAGCATCACGGCGGGATCGCACCGGCCGAGCGGGTGCGCCAGGCGGATCGGTTGACTCCCGAAGACCGGGAATCGATCTCTCGTGGTCTCGAGGCCGGCGCCTCCATGCGTTCGATCGCCATGTCCATCGGCCGTCCTCCCTCCACGGTGAGCCGGGAGGTCGCCTGCAACGGTGGCCGGCTGAAGTACTGTGCGTTCGCCGCCGAGCAACGCGCCCTGGAACAGGCACGTCGCCCGAAACCGTCCTCCTTGCAGAACAACGCGGTGTTGCGTCAGCTGGTGATAGAGCTGCTGGAGACCGAGTGGTCCCCGGAGCAGATCGTCGGGCATCTGCGGCGGACGCAGCCCGACAACCCACTCATGCGGATCAGCCACGAAAGCATCTACCGCGCGATCTACACGACCCGGTGGAAGGTGATCCCGCGTGAGCTGTGCGCCAAGCTGCGCACGGGCCGTCCCATCCGCAAGAACAAGAAGAACACGGTCAAGGGCCAGTGGCGTTCCCAGATCACCAAAGCACGGCCGATCGAAGAGCGACCTGCCGCGGCCGACGCGCGGAGCGAGCTCGGCCACCTCGAGGGTGACCTCATTGTCGGAGTCAAGAACAGCCAGGCCGCGACGCTGGTCGACCGCAAGTCGCGCTTACCTGACCATGGTGGCGCTGCCCAGCCGACACACCACAACGGTCATTGCTGCCCTGCAACATGCGTTCTCACTGATGAATCCCCGCCAGCTCAGCACTCTGACCTGGGACCGCGGCATGGAACTCGTCGGTCATCGATTGCTCGCTGAAGCCACCGGAGTCGATGTCTTCTTCGCCGCACCGTGCAGCCCATGGCAGCGGGGCGCCAACGAGAACACCAACAAGCTGATCCGGCAATACCTACCAAAGGGCACCGATCTCAGCATGCACAGCCAAGCTAATCTCGATGCCCTGGCCGCCCGGCTCGACCGCCTGCACGGTCCGGCCGCGCAACCGGTCTTTAGCGATCTTTTGAGGTGTTCCGGATAGGGGATCAGCAGGCCGGGCCAGGCCCGGTCCAACCCCTCCGGCGGGCTCGACCAGTCAAAGGGCTTTGCCAGGTTGACCCTGCCGCCGGAGAACCTCGCGCCGCTGAAGTCGACCAAGCTGGTGCGCGCACTGGCCACCACGCCACGGAGCTGGCGGCTCTGGTCGGAGATCTTCTAGGCCCGCGGGATCCCTGGCCCCGGCACGAGGGGCATCATAGCGCGACTCGCGTTCGGGTCGCGACGCGGGCGTTCGTCGCCGGCATTCACCGCCACGCCGACGAGGCGGGTGTCGAGTTCGTCGACTTCAAAGCCCGGCCAGCGTAAAACGTGGCCCTGCCAGCAGATTCAATTCCCGTGCAAGTGTGGCTCAAACCTCCGCTGGCACACTTCCGGTGCTCCGGTTCGGAGCGGTAGCGCGTTCGTTGTCCATAATAGAAAGGCACCTTCATATGGTAAGAACACGGCGATGGATCGTAGCGCTCACAAGCGCTGTCATCCTCACGTCGGGCAGTCTCGTTGCGGCTTCCCCGGCATCGGCCGATCCAGTTGGGCCAGAGATCTCCTACAAGTACTCGGTGAGTGTCCTGTCGACGACGTCGGGTTACCGAGGCGGCCAACTGGCGACGTGCTCGGCGGGAACAGGTGGAACCTGCAGCTTCTCGTGGACGAAAACCGTCAGTCGTAGCATTGACCTCAGCCTTGGCGCGTCGCGGTCCTTCGTCGCCGGTCAACTTAGCTGGAGCTCAGGTTCGTCGGTGTCCGTCACGGCAGCCTGTACCTCCCCGAAATTCACTTCGAACAACCAGATATACCGCGCTTACGCGCAGGGGACGAGGAAGACATACAAGATCACCCGGAAGACCTACATGGGCAAGATCAATCCTAGATTGATCTCAACTGAGACGTCAGGCACGCAGGTGGGTTTCAACCCGACTGGTGTCGCCTGTGCCATGGGTACCAAGTAGACGCCCTCGGCCTCCTGTGATCGAAGCGTTCTTTGCAGAGGAGACGCAGGCTGGCCGCCGCCTGAGCTGATGTCCGTCAGGATCGCTTCATGATCAGGGCGTCCTTCGAGTCGTTCTAACGACTTGAAGGACGGCCTGATCATGACCTCACCGTTGTACCGGTGGCTTGGCTGTGCCCGGTCCGCGCCGTGCTGGACTGGCTCGACGCCGCCGGCCGCCGCGACGACCTACACCGCCCCGGCCACCACCGCCCCGGCGAGACCCCCTGCTGTCCGGCATCACCCTCGGCGGGAAGGTACGGGACGGCGCACTGACCGACCGGCAGGTCGCCCGCACGGTGAAGGCACCGCCACGGCCGCCGGCCAACCTGCCGAGGTCGTCGACCAGCTCGCTGGCCACTCCTTGCGCGCCGGGTTCGCCACCGCCGCCGAGGCCGCCGCCCCGCCAGCCACACCTACTACGACCGCAAACGCGCCGAAGGCAAGAAACACAACGCCGCCATCATCTACCGGGTAACTCAAGAGCTTCGGCGAGGGTGCGCAACACCGGGTCGTTGTCGCCTTACGGGAATCATTGAGACGGTAAGCACCAGCAGGGGCCCGACTGGTGGTTCCGTTCGGCATCGGCCAACTCAGCGACGGCGGCATGTCCGGCCAGCGGTTCACGGTCGGGCGCACCTTGCGCTGCCTGAGCTTGGACACATCCAGCCCCGACGGCGGGGAATAGTGGACGCCTGGCACATTTGCGAAGCGTGGGAACCACAGTGGCACCTGTGGGTTCATCTGACGCCCTTCCTTGCAACGGCGCCCGAACGCGGCGCCGCGTTGCTGAACCAGCACGTAACGTACCGACGGTCGGCTACGTTGTCACGCTGCGCCGCCCCGGCGGAGCCCTCATCCAGCAGCTGGGCTGGCCGTCAGACCGTGCCTAGATCGCTGTCCGTCAGCCGACCGGCCGGAGGCCGGCGATACCGCCCGAAAGGGTGACAGAGCTGCGCGAATCGATCGTTCCTCCTACTCTGGACGTGGGAACCATGATGGGGTAGATGTGCCGATCGTGGAGGTCCTTATGGCGACGAGGACGACGGCAGAACCGGGACGGAGCACTCTTTCGTCCTGGGCCGCAGGGCAGCGGAAGCTACGGCCACAACGGTTCACCCCGGCTGCGGATGGGCTGCGGTTCGCGTTCTATGGACGGATGTCCACCGTCGACTCTCAGGATCGGGCGTCGTCGTGCCGGTGGCAACGCGACTACGCCGGCGACCTGGTCGCCGGTCATGGCCGGATCGTGGTGGAGTTCTTCGACGAGGGCGTCTCCCGCCGAGTGCCCTGGCCGGACCGGCCGCAGGCGGCACGGCTGCTCGCCGCGGTGACAGACGCGGCACGCGGGTTCGACGCGATCGTCGTCGGTGAGTACGAGCGCGCCTTCCACGGCCAGCAGCTTGAACAGTTGACTCCCACCTTGCTCAGGCACGGCGTGCAGTTGTGGCTGCCGGAAACTTACGGGCCGGTGGACTTCGACAACCCCCGACAGCTGGCGCTGCTGGACCTGCTGGGTGTGCGCTCCCAGCGGGAGGTGTCCCGGGCCCGGCATCGCACCACTGCGGCCATGCGCGCTCAGGCCGAGTTGCAGGGTCGACATCTCGGCGGCCGTCCGCCTTACGGTTATCGGCTTGTGGACGCAGGCCCTCATCCGAACCGCGCTCACGCCGCCTGGGGACGCCGTCTGCATCGCCTGGAACCCGACCCCGCCACCGCGCCCCATGTTCGGTGGATTTTCGAGCAGCGGCTCGCCGGGCGCAGCGTGGCAAGCATCACCCGCGCCCTCAACGACACCGGCGTTCCCTGCCCGTCCGGCGCCGACCCGGCACGTAACCCACACCGCAGCGGCCAACGCTGGATGCTGACCACCGTCGCGGCGATCCTGGCCAACCCCCGCTACACCGGCCGCCAGGTCTGGAACCGGCAACGCACCGACCACGACGACATCGAGCCTGACGGCACCATCACCAGACACCAGGAGATCCAGCGCTGGAACACCGCCCCGCACTGGGTCATCTCTCGCCAGATCGCCCACCCACCGCTGGTCACCGAGGAGCAGTTCGTCGCGGTGCAGGCCATCCACACCGCACCCACCCCCGCTGACGGCACTCCCCGCCGATACATCCTGGCCGGCCTCGTCTGCTGCGGCGTCTGCGGCCGGATCATGGACTCCCACTGGGTGCACGGCCGACCCGGCTACCGCTGCCGCCACGGACACACGAGCACCCGCACCAGGACCTCCACCCAACCGAAGATCCTCTACATCCGGGAAGACCACCTGCTCGACCGCATCCGACACGACCGCGGGCTACACCGTCGCCATCCCGCACTGCGCAGCCCCGACCCGGAAAAGCTGGCCGCCTACTTACGCACCAACAACATGATCATTGTGTGTGACCACCACGCATGGACCATCGAAGCCGAGACCGCGATCTACCCGCTCACCCCGGCGGGGAGCTTCCTCGCCACGACAGCAAAAATCCCCGCCCAACGGGACGGGGATCACGCAAAACACGAACAACCATCACAGTTCGTGTGGAAATAACGTGTCCGAGGGGGGACTTGAACCCCCACGCCCTATACGGGCACTAGCACCTCAAGCTAGCGCGTCTGCCATTCCGCCACCCGGACCTACTCATCCAACCTACCCGGACGACTGCCGCGAGTTTCCCGCCAGCCGGCCGCCCTGGTGGGCCGCACGGGGCATTACTGTACACGCCCGAGGTGGATCATGCACATCGCCATCCGGGCGGCGCATCTACCCAACTCAAGTGGGCGGAAATCGGGACACGGGTGACGCGGGTAGCGTCACGGCGCGACTGCGGGCAGCATGGCTCCCGTGGCACAGCCCTCCCCTCTCGCCGTCGTGCAGCAGCGGGCCCTCGCCCTGCGCGCCGCCGGTGATCTCCCGGCCGCCCGCCGCCTGCTCACCGACACGATCGCCTCCGCCCGGCCCGGGTACGGAGAGGACCACCCGGATGTGCTGAGCACCGCCCACCTACTGGCGCGGATGCACCGCGAGGCCGACGACCCGGCCGGTGCCCGCCGGGTGCTGGAGGAGGCGTACGCCGCCGGCGAGCGCCGCTGGAACCCGGCCGACCCGCTCATGTTGGCGATTTGCTTCGACCTCGCCCAGGTGGCCGAGGAACTGGGCAACCGGCATGAGGCACGCCGCAACTTCACCCGGGTTGCCACCCACGGCCCGGCGGTGCTGGGCGAACAGCATGCCGCGGTACGGGTCGCCCAGCAGTACCTTGGCGTGGCAGCCGCGCCGACGCCTCTCCATGCGCCCGTCGGGTCTCCCCCAACGGCGCCCCACGCCCGGCCGGTGCTGCCGAATTCCGTGGCGCAACCCGGGCCGGTCGTGCCACCCGAGCCCGTTCGGTCCGCGGATCCGCGGAGCGCGGGCAGCCAGGGCTGGCAGCCTGCCTCCCCGGCGGACGGTCGCACCCGCCAGGCGTCACCGCCAGTACACCAGCCCCCGGCACCGCACGTGCCGTTGCCCCGGCAGCAACTGTCGGCGCCGCCGGGGCCGAGGCCGCCCGCGCCAACGGCGCCCTACCAGCCGTCCGTACCGGTGGCACACGCCGGGCCGGTCGCCCCGGCCC
>NZ_SMKN01000073.1 GCF_004348675.1 Micromonospora sp. KC606
TTTTTTTTTAACGATAAGACGGCGACCCCCGAGTTCTACACTCGACTAGTCGTCGGCAGCGTCAGATCTGTATAAGAGACAGGGGGCCGGGCTGGTCGGGGTCGGGCTGGCGCCGCCGTAGACGGATGCCTCCCGGGCGGTCTGCTTGATCCCGTTGGGGCCGTTGAAGAGCCGCTGGCCCCAGCTGCTCAGGTTGTTCGGGTCGAAGTTGACGACCATGTCGAGGTAGCCGACGTCGCTGCTGTTGCCGCTCCACGACCAGCCCAGGTAGCCGATCCCGTTGGCCTGGCTGTACGACAGGATGGCGTCCTCGTCGGGGTTGCCGTCGGAGTGGTTGTGGCCGAACTCGCCGACCACGATGGGCAGCCGGGCGGCGCGGAACCGACCCAGGTAGTCGCTGATCTCGGCGGCGGTGTCGAAGACGCCGTACATGTGGACCGAGAAGACGGTGTTCTTCTGCGGGTCGGCGTCGAACACCGAGGCAGCGTTGTTGCGCATGGTGAAGGACCAGTCCTGACCCCAGTTCGGCGCGTCCACCATGATGGTGTGGCTGAAGCCGTTGGCGCGCAGCCGCTTGATCGCGTTGCTGGTGTCGGTCGCCCAGGTGCCGTAGCCCTGGTTGCCGTACGGCTCGTTGCCGATGTTGACGATGACGTACTTCTCCTGGCCCTGCAGAGCGCTGGCGATGCTCAGCCAGTAGTCGACCGCCCGGTCCAGGGTGATCGCGCCGCTCTGCTCGCCGTAGCCGGTGGTGTCGTGCACCTCCAGCACGCAGATCAACTTGTTGGTCCTGCACAGGGAGATGACGTTGCTGACGTCGGCGGCGCTGTTCTTCGTCCAGCGGTCGCCGCTGGCCAGCACCACCCGGACGGTGTTCGCGCCGAGCGCCTTGATGTTGGCGAAGGAGCTGGTCTGCTGCGGGTACCAGGTGTGCATGTGGTTGACGCCCCGCATGATGAACTCGTTGCCGTTGGCGTCGTGGAGCTTGCCGTTGGAGACGGTGAACCCGGCCGCGGCGTGCGCCGGCTGAACGAAGACGAAGATGGCGGCGAGCGCGGTGAGCAGGGCAACGCCGGCGACGCTGAGTCGCTTTCTCATGACTGTCCTCAGGAGGTGTCGAACCCCGTGCCCTGGTGGGGTGCTGGTGATGTGACGGACGGCTGTAGCCCGCAGCCGCCGCTCGACTCCCCGGTCGCGTAGCCATCAGCGTATGGCGATGGCTACGAGAAGGCAACCGGTTAAGTAGGCCACCCGGCCGGCCGGCGCAACGGTGGCGGTCCACGCGAGCCGTGAGCCGCCACCGACGGCCATCCCCACCACAGGATGCGACGCCACCGACCTGAACCGGTTAAGTTCCCACGGAAGATCGGGCCCGACGCCCACGTCAAGGATCGACGCCGGCCAGTCCGCCCGCCGGCACATGATCGGCGCCGATTGCAGCGGGGAGGGCGGGCGACGGGTCAAGTTCCGCTTCAACGCCGTCGTCTCGTCCCGCCAGCCGGACCCACAGCATTCCGCGAACAGGACGCACCCGGGTGGAAACGGACAGCAGGGTTGGCCGCCGCCCGCCGGGGTATCCGGTGACGATCCGTTGGGCGGAAGGAGAAACCTCAGATGGTCAGCGTCGGCTACACCCTGATGTGCGAACAGGCCGGCCCCCGGCAACTGGTCGACCACGCGGTACGGGCGGAGGCGGCCGGTTTCGACCAGCTGGTGATGTCCGACCACTACTATCCGTGGCTGGACTCGCAGGGTCACTCCCCGTACGCCTGGTCGGTGCTCGGCGCCGTCGCCCACGCCACCAGCCGGGCCGAGCTGATGTCCTTCGTCACCTGTCCGATCCGCCGGTACCACCCGGCCGTCGTGGCGCAGAAGGCCAGCACCGTCGGCGTGCTCTCCGACGGCCGGTTCACCCTCGGCCTGGGTGCCGGGGAGAACCTCAACGAACACGTCGTCGGCGCCTGGCCGCACGTGCAGCAGCGGCACGAGATGTTCGAGGAGGCGCTGCAGATCATCCGACCGCTGCTGGCCGGCGACACGCTCAGCTTCTCCGGCAACCACTACGACGTGCCGGAGGCGTACCTCTGGGACCGGCCAGACCGGCCCGTCCCGATGGCCGTGGCCGCCTCCGGGCCGTCCTCGGCCGCGCTCGCCGCCGAGTACGCCGACGGCATCGTCGCCACCGAACCGGACCCGCGGATCATCCGGCTCTACGACGACGCGGGCGGCACCGGCCAACCCCGCTACGGGCAGGTCGCCATCTGCTACGGCCCGGACGAGGCCGAGTGCCGCAAGATCGTGCACGACCAGTTCCGCTGGTTCGGCATGGGCTGGAAGGTCAACGCCGACCTGCCCGGCCCGGAGGCGTTCGCCGCCGCCACCCAGTTCGTCCGCGAGGACGACGTCGCCGAGGGAATCTCCTGCGGACCCGACGTGGACGCCCACGTCGAGGCGTTCAAGAAGTTCGTCGACGCCGGCTTCACCCACGTGGCGATCGTCCAGGTGGGCGGCGACACCCAACCGATGTTCCTCGACTGGGCACAGGAGGAACTGCTGCCCCGACTGCGAGAGCTGTGAGGCTGCGGCCGACCCCGCCGGGGCGCTTCGGGGCGGCCGAACTCCGGCTCGCCCTGGCCGCGCCCCGGCCGGCGGCCGGTCTCACCAGCGAGTGGCGACTGGTCGACGGGCTGCGCACGCACACCCGCCGGGCCGCCGGGCCCGGCGGTGACGCCCCACCGGTGGTGCTGGTGCACGGGCTGGCCGTCTCGCACCGGTACCTCACCCCGCTGGCCGTCGCGCTGGCGACCACCCATCCGGTGTACGCGCCGGACCTGCCCGGCTTCGGCCTCACCGAACACCCCGAGCGGGCGTACGACGTGAGCGGGCACGCCGCCTTCCTGGCGGCCTGGCTCGACACGTACCGGATGCCGCCGGTCTGCCTGGTGGGGCACTCGTTCGGCGCGGAGGTCGCCGCCGCGCTGGCCGCACGCCGCCCGGAGGCCGTCCGCGCGCTGGTGCTCGCCGGCCCGACCACCGACCCGACCGCCCGGTCCCGCACCGGCCAAGTCGGCCGCTGGCTCGTCGACACCCTGCGGGAAGCCCCGATGCAGGCGCCGATCCTGCTGCGCGACGTGTGGGACGCCCGCCCCTGGCGGGTGTACGCCACCCTCACCCACTCGGTCCGCAACCCGGTCGAGCAGGACCTGGCCCGGGTCACCGCGCCGACCCTCGTGGTGGCCGGCACGCGCGACCCGGTCGTGCCGCCGGCCTGGCGCCGCCAGGTGACCCGGCTGGTGCCCGACGCCCGCCCGGTGGACGTGTCCGGCGCCGCGCACAACGTCGCCACCACCGCGCCCCGGCAGGTCGCCGACGCAATCCGCGCCCTGCTCGCCCCCGAACCTGCGAAGGTGGTCCCATGCGCATCGGCAACACGGAGATCCGGCCCGCCGGAGGCGGGTTCGGCTGCCTTTTGATGATCCTCTTCTCGATCCTCGCCTCGGTCGCGCTCACCGTCCTGCTCAACCTCGTGCTCTAGGCGGCGTCCGGCCACCGCCACGCGTCGGTGCCGGCGAACTCCGCAGCGCCGTGCCGGGTCGGCACGGTGTGGCCGTCCGCCTCGGGCGCGCCGGCGGCGCGGGCCGGCCAGAGGTCGACCAGGCCGGCGTCGAGCAGCCGGGCGACGGCCCGGGTGTCCACGGTACGGCCGTCGCGACGCACGTGCCGGCGGCGGTGGTGCGGCGGCAGACCCGCCAGCCGGTCGGTGTGATCCGCCGTGGGCTCCAGCGTGTTGAAATCGCCGGCGAGCAGCGCGAGCGGACCGCCGGTACGGCGCACGGCGGCCACCAGCCACTCCGCCTCCATCCGTCGCCGGCCCCCTGAGTACGGGTTGAGGTGCGTGCGGCCACCTGTCCTGACGTTCCAGGTCATCACCCGCAGCATGGCTGGTGTCTCACTGCGGCCGGGCGGCTCTGGCCAGCTCGTCGTCGAGTTCGCCGACCTGCTCCGACTCGATCGACGGCCGGTTGCCCTCGTAGACGTCGGCGTTGGGCCGGACAACCCAGTAGAGCAGCCCGATCCACAACGCGCCGAGCAGGATCGCGCCCATGAGGTCGGTCGGGTGGTGCATCCCCCGGTACATCCGGGAGACCGCCACACCGACCGGCATGACCACCGCGAGCGCCACGAACAGCCAGCGCCACCAACGGTGGGTACGCGGGAGGACGACCAGCGTGATCGCGGCCCAGACGCAGATGGTGGCGGCGATGTGCCCGGACGGGAACGAGGAGGTGGGCATCGGGCCGTCGAGGTTGCCGACCGGCGGACGGGGCCGGTCCACCGCCGCGGCGGAGGCGAGGAAGAGGCTCAGCTCGCCGACCATGGCCAGCGCCACGAACAGCACCGGCCGCCAGCGCCGCCACACCGCCAGCACCAGCGGGCAGCAGACCAGCGAGATGAGCAGGATGGCGTGGGTGTCGCCGGCCTTGCTCCACCAGTAGCTGACGTCGTCCCGGGCCGGAGTGCGGTGCTCGGCGAACCACCTCGGCACCTCGGTGTCGAGGGTGGCGAGGAAGGTGCCGCCGGCGTGGTGGCTGACGAACATCCCGAAGCCGTAGAGCGCGCCGAGCACCAGCACCCAGCCGGCCAGCAGCTCGAAGACGGCGGCCCGGGGGTGCGGCAGCAGGTGCGCCTCGTCGGGGGCCGGGGCGACCTGGTGCGCGGCCTCCGGCTCCAGCCCCTCGGTCAGTGCCGGGAGTCGCCGGCCCCGCTCCAGCCGCCACAACCGGAAGGCGTACGCGGTGACGCCGAGCCAGGCCGCGCCGAGCAGCCAGGCCCCCAGCACGTCGGAGAGGAAGTGCACACCCAACGTGATCCGGGTCAGCCCGATGAAGACGATGGTCGTGGCGACCAGCGCGATGGCCGGCCTGCGCCAGCGGCGCGACATGGCGGGCAGGAAGACCAGCAGCAGCGCCCCGTACGCGACGAACGACCCGAGGGCGTGACCGCTGGGGAAACTGTTCCCGGCGTAGACGCCGATCGGCACCTCCACCTCCGGGCGCAGCCGGCCGACGAGGGTCTTCAGCGCCGGGTCGAGGATGAGCGCGCCGAGGCCGGTGACGACGAGGAAGACCGCGAGCCGGCCCTGTCGGCGGATCAGCAGGCCGATCACGGCGACCGAGACCAGCCAGATGATCACCGCCCGGCCGCCGAGGTTGGTCAACGCGGTGAGCACGGTGACCAGCGGCCGGTGCGGCGCGACCCGGTCGTTGAGCCAGGCGGCCACGCCGTGGTCCACGTCGTACAGCGGGGTCCACCCGACCCGGATCAGGACCAGCAGCAGGCCGAAGCCGACCCCGGCGCCGAGGACCAGCACCAGACCGGCGAGCGTCCGCTCGGTGAAATGACCAAGGGGTCGTCGCCACACCTCTGTGACCGCGCCCACGGCAGCCTCCCTTGCGCCCTTGGCGAGGCGCTGTACCCGATCGGCGTGGCGCGTACACGCCGGGCAGGCTGTCGGGGGTCTACCGCGAGGTCACCCCGTTGGTGTCGGGGGCACGCCCCCGCCCGGCCTCCGGCTCCCAGCGGTCCGGCTGGGCCGGTTCCGGCGCCCCGATTCGCATCGCCTCCATCTGCGCGGCGAAGGCCAGGCCGCCGAAGAGCGCCATCCCGGTCACGTTGGCCCAGAGCAGCAGGGCCATCATGCCGGTCAACGCGCCGTACGTCTGGCCGAACCCGCCGCCGACCGTGACGTACGCGGCGAGCAGCAGGCTGGCCAGCCACCACAGGACGGTGGCGATGCCGGCGCCGAAGACGAGCCAGGTGAGCCCGGGCTGGTTGCGCCGCGGCGCGTGCCGGAAGATCACCGCCACGGCGAGCACGGTCAGTCCGAGACTCAACGGCCAGCGGATCACGTCCCAGGCCGCGGCGGCGGCGTCGCCCCAGGCGTAGTGCCGTTGCACGGAGTCGCCGATCGCCCGGCCGCCCACCAGGATCAGGAACCCGGCCAGCGCCGGCAGGCCGGCCACCACCGCCAGGACGGTGGCCCGCAGGTACTTCCACAGCGCCGGACGGTCCCGCTCGACCCCGTAGATCCGGTTCGCGCCGCGTTCGATCTGGGCCATGGTGCTGGTGAGGGCGAGCAGCCCGGTCAGCAGCCCGAGGCTCAGCGCCAGCTCACCCCGGCGCTCGATCCGGTCACTCTCGCCGAGCAGTTCCCGGACCATGTCGTCGCTCTGGCCGGGGGTGAGGGCCAGCACCGTGTCCGCGACGACCTGCCCGCCCTCCTCCACGCCGAGCTCGCTGATCAGGCCGGTCAACGCGATCATGAAGGGCACCACGGCGAGGCAGAGCTGCAGGGCCAGGGCCCGCGAGTGGCTGAACCCGTCGCCGTAGCGGAACCGGACGAAGGCGTCCCGCAGCAGACACCAGCCGCCGTGCCGGCGCAGGGTGTGCCAGGCGTCGTCGGCGCAGAGTTCGCGCGCCGACATCAGTCGGGTCTCCGGCACGAGCCGGGTGCTACTCACGGCGTGCCTCCTCGACCAGTTGCTCGCCGCGCTCCCCCGCCGCGTCCGCGTCGCGGGCGAGGTCCGGATCCCGCTCGGGACGCGGCACGCAGAGCCAGAGCGACCGGGGCCGGATCTCGACCCTGAGCGTGCGCCCCAGCTCGATCAGGTCGCCGTCGAGCTGGCAGGGCTGGGGCCGGTCGCAGCGGATCTCGATCCGGCGGGCCCGGAACACCTCCATCCGGGGCACGGTGCCGTGCCGGCGCACCAGCGCCCACCCCAGGGCGACCCAGTGCCGCAGCGTGCGCGGGGTGAGCACGGCCACGTCGAGCCAGCCGTCGTCCGGCTCGGCGTCGGTGAGCAGGCGTATCCCACCCTGGAGCCGGCCCACGTTGGCGACCAGCACCGGGCGGGCCCGACGGCGCAACGGCGCCCTGTCGTCCAGGGCGATGGTGACCCGCATCGGGCGGTCCCGCAGGTGCTTGGCGGCGCCCACGACGTACGCCGGCCAGCCGATTCGCGCCTTGGTCGTCTCGGAGGTGTCCCGGAGCATCTGGGCGTCGAAGCCCATCCCGGCCATGACGGCGAAGTGCCGGTCACCGACCTTGCCGACGTCGAGCCGGCGCAGGCCGCGCTCCACGGCGATCGCCAGCCCGGCCGCGAGGTCTCCGGAGAGGCCGAGGTTGGCGGCGAGCAGGTTGCCGGTGCCCTGCGGCAGGACGGCCAGCGCGGTGTCGGTGCCGACCAGCCCGCTGAGGCAGGCCATCACGGTGCCGTCGCCGCCGCAGGCGAAGACGACCTGGGCTCCGTTGCGGACCGCCTCCTCGGTCTGGCCCCGGCCCGGGTCCTCGGCGGTGGTCTCGTACCAGACCGGCCGGGGCCAGCCGGCGGCGGCCAGCGCGTCGTCCACGGTGCGGCGGAACTCGTCGAGATCGGTCACCTTGACCGGGTTGACCACGACCGCCGAGCGCGGGGCGCGGTCGTCCACGGTCACCGGGCGCTCGTGCTCTGCACCGTCCACGGCGCAAGTGTGCAGCAACGCGGGCCGGTCAGCGAGCCGACGACGTCGCGGTGGCCGCACAGCGGCGTCAGATCCGGTCGGCCCCGGGGGCGCGACCGGTCAGGCCGCCGCGCGTACGGCGATCTCGACCCGGCGGCGCAACTCGTCCAGGTGCAGCCCGGCCTCGGTGAGCACCACCGCGGCGAGCCCGTTGCCCTCGCGGAGCAGCCCGAGCAGGATGTGCTCGGTGCCGATGTGGCGGTGGCGCAGCCGCAGCGCCTCGCGTAGGGACAGTTCCAGCACCTTCTTCGCCCGCGGGGAGAAACGCCCGTCGTCGTGCCGCCGCAGACCCCAGCGGCGGCGCGGGGCCGGCGTGGCCTCGCGTAGCGCGTCCGGGCCGAAGGACTCCTCGATCCGGGCGACGATCGCGGTCAGGTCTATGCCTATCTCCCGCAGCGCGGCGGCGTCGGCCTCGCCGAGCCCGCTGGCGCCCTGGGCGGTGTGCCGGGCGACGCGGGCGCGCAGGTCGGTGCTGTCCGCACCTGCCTCGGCGAGTACCCGGCCGGCGAGCGCGTCGCCGTCGGCGAGCAGTGCGAGCAGCAGGTGCTCGGTGCCGACCGGGCGCCGCCCCGCGGCCCGGGCCTCCTCGATCGCCCGGTGGACCGCGGCGCGGGACCGGTCGGTGAACCGTTCGAACATCATGCCTCCCTGTTGCCGGGGACCGCCGGTCGTCCGGCGTGCTTCTTGTGGACCGCCTGTCGGCTGACCTCGAGCGCGTCGGCGATCTCCTGCCAGGACCAGCCCTGTCGACGGGCGTTGTCCACCTGGACGATCTCCAATCGTTCGAGCAGCCGGCGCAGGGCGAGCACCGCGCGGAGCCCGACCTTGGGGTCGGTGCTGCCGGCGGCCGCCGCGAGTTCCGTCGCCTGACTCATGCCGTCAACCTACGTTGACACCGCCGCTTCTGTCAACCCACGTTGACAGAAGCGATGGCGTAACATCGACGACCGTCACCGGACGGTGACAGTGGGGCCAGGGACACGCGCACCGGCATGCGGGGCTCATGCCGGTGATCGGCGCGCCGCTCCCGGCCTGGCAGTGCCACCACAGTCGGCGCGTACCCCACCACTCCTGGAAAGGACACCCGTATGCGCACGACCAGGACGCGCCCACCCACCGGCCTCGCCGTGTTGGCGCTGGCCATCGCCGCCTCGGCCATCCCTCTCACGTCCGCCCCGGCCGCTCGCGCCGCCGAACCTGTCGTGGTGCTGCGCAGCACCTTCGAGCACGACACCACCGACGGCTGGCGGGCCCGGGGCGGGGAGACCGTGGCGCCCAGCACCGCAGCCGCCCACTCGGGCACCGGCAGCCTGCTGGCCGCCGACCGCACCCAGAGCTGGCAGGGCCCCGCCCGCGACCTGCTCGACCACGTGGAGAAGGGCCGCCGGTACACGCTGTCGGTGCACGTGCGGCTCGCCGCCGGGGAACCCGCCGCCCAGGCCCGGCTCAGCGTCCAGCGCGACGCCGGCGGCGCCGCCGCCTACGACCAGGTCGTCGGCGCGACCCCCGTCACCGCCGACCGGTGGGTCGAACTGACCGGCAGCTACGTCCTGGCGCACGACGTCGACCGGCTGTCGGCGTACGTGGAGACCACCGGCGGCACGGCCAGCCTGCACATCGACGACTTCACCCTGTCGTACGTCCCGGCGAAGCCGGTGCAGACCGACATCCCCGCCCTGCGCGACGTGCTCGCCGGCGACTTCCCGATCGGCGCGGCGATCGGCGCGCCGCAGACCGTCGGCGAGCACGCCACCCTGCTGCGCCGACACTTCGCCTCGGTGACCCCGGGCAACGCGCTCAAGTGGGACGCCACCCAGCCGACCGAGGGGCAGTACCGCTTCGCCGACGCCGACGCGCTGGTCGGCTTCGCCACCGACAACGGCATGGCGGTACGCGGGCACACCCTGGTCTGGCACCAGCAGACCCCGGCCTGGGTCTTCGCCGACACGACCGGCGCGCCCCTGACGCCGTCGGCCGAGAGCCGGGCGCTGGTGCTGAACCGGCTGGACCGGCACATCCGCGAGGTGGTGGGCCGCTACGGCGACCGGATCGGCACCTGGGACGTGGCCAACGAGGTGATCGACGAGAACCAGGCCGACGGCCTGCGCCGCAGCCGATGGCACGAGCTGACCGGCCTGGACTACCTGCGTACCGCCTTCCGGGTGGCCCGCGAGGTGGCGCCGACGGCGAAGCTCTACGTCAACGACTACAACACCAACGTCCCCGCCAAGCGCGACAAGCTGTACGCGCTGGTCACCCGGCTGCGGGCCGAAGGGGTGCCGGTGGACGGCGTCGGGCACCAGATGCACGTCAACGTCGACTGGCCGTCGATCGCCGAAACCGAGGCGATGATCGAGAAGTTCGTCCCGCTCGGGGTGGAGCAGCAGATCACCGAGATGGACGTCAGCATCTACACCGACAGCTCACAGTCTTACCCGGCCCCGCCGGCGGAACTGCTGCGCACCCAGGCGCTGCGTTACCGGGACCTGTTCGGCGTCTACCGCCGCCACGCCGACAGGATCACCTCCGTGACGGTGTGGGGCCTCGCCGACGACGACACCTGGCTGGACAGCGTCCCGGTCACCCGCAAGGACGCACCGCTGTTGTTCGACACCGGGTTGCAGGCCAAGCCGGCGTACTGGGGGATCGTCGACCCGTCCCGGATCGACCCGACCCCCTCCCCCACGGTCTCGCCCTCACCCACCGGCACCGGATCACCGACGCCGACGCCCGCCTCCTGCCGGGTGGACTACGCGGTGACCGGGCAGTGGCCGGGCGGCTTCCAGGCCACGGTACGGCTGACCAACACCGGTGACCGCCCCCTGACCAGCTGGTCGTTGCGCTGGTCGTTCGGCGACGGCCAGCGGATCACGCAGCTGTGGAACGGCACGTACCGGCAGACCGGGCCGGCGGTCGAGGTGGGCAACGCCGCGTGGAACGGCCGGGTCGGTCCCGGAGCGACCGCCGACGTGGGCTTCCTCGGCACGTGGACCGGCACCAACGGCCGTCCCGCCGCGTTCGACCTCGACGG
Source organism: Micromonospora sp. KC606 (assembly GCF_004348675.1). Lineage (GTDB taxonomy): Bacteria > Actinomycetota > Actinomycetes > Mycobacteriales > Micromonosporaceae > Micromonospora. Next base: position 10,592 of record NZ_SMKN01000073.1, read on the forward strand.
CGCCCGCTGCACGATCGGCTGAGAAGGGCCGGGCGTCCGCCGACACGAACGGCGGACGCCCAGCCCGATGCCCCCGATGGTGTTACCGTCCGCACGTGTTCCGTCGCCGCTCCGCCGCCATGACCGTCGCGGCCGCCCGCCGCCTGACCGTCGGCCGGGTCACGCTGGAGGTCGCCGACGGCAGCGTCGTGGGCCACCGGTACCGGGCCAACTTCGACGCGTGGCACGTCGACCCGGAGCTGCCGCTGGGGGTCGTCGCCGACGGGATGGGCGACGGCGAGGGCAGCCGCCTCGCGGCCACCATCGCGACGGAGACCCTGGTCGAGCTGATCCGCGCCAGTTGGCCGGTCGTCGGGCCACGCGAGTTGCGCGCCGCCGTCGCCGAGGCCCAGATCCGGGTACGCCGGGCCGGCGCCGCGCTGGACGAGCTGACCGGCAGCACCCTCACCGCGCTGCTGGCGGAGCCGGACGGCGAACACTGCTGGATCGTCCAGCTCGGCGACTCGCGGGCGTACCGGCTGCGCGACGGGGTGCTGGAGCTGGTCACCGTCGACCACACCATGGCCTGGCTCGGGGTGCTACACGGCTGGTGGCCGGCGAACTCCCCGGAGGCCGCGCGGGCCCGCTACCAGCTCCTGCGCTACGTCGGGCACCCCGACAAACCCGAGGCGGATCTACTCGCCGTGCCGATGCGCCCCGGCGACACCTGGCTGCTCTGCACCGACGGGGTGAGCGACCAGCTCGACTACCACCGGCTGCGGGACCTGCTGGTCGGGCAGGGCCCGACCGAGGCCGTCCAGGCCCTGCTGGGCGCCACCCTCACCGAGGGCGGCGTCGACAACGCCACCGCCGCCGTGCTGCGCGTCCGTTCCGCCTCCTGACCGCGCCGGGTCCCGCGATCACCGCCCGCCGTGCCGGCGTCCCCGCTAGCGTCGCAGGGGAGGGCGTCGGCCGTGCCGTGCACCACGCCCGGGGAGGTGAGCCGGATGACCGGGTTCGCTGACGGGCCGGTGGTGGCCGGCGTCGGCCCGCGCCCGCAGGGTATGCAGGTGGTCCGCCTGGCCGCCCAGGAAGCCGCCGCGCACCGTCGGGAGCTGACCCTGCTGCACGCCTTCAACTGGGAAGCGGCCTTCGCGGCTCCGTCGGTCGCCGGGCCGCGGGCCGAGGCCGAGGAGTTGCTCGCCCTGGCGGCGGCGATCGCCAACGAGGTGGAGCCGTCGGTGTCGGTCCGCGGCGAGATCGTCGAGGGCCCCCCGGTCGCGGCGCTGGCCCGCCGGTCCGAATCGGCGTTCATGGTGGCCGTCGGCGACAGCGGCATGGCCGATCACCCGGCGTGTGTCCCCGTCGCCGGGCCGGCGGTGCAGCTCGCGGCCCGAGCCGGCTGCCCGGTGCTGGTGAGCCGCCGCGAGCCGCCGCCCCCGGGGCCGGTGCTGGTCGGGTTGGACGGAGCGGACCGCGCACCCGCCACCCTCGCCTTCGCCCTGGACTGCGCGGCTCGCCGGCAGGCCCGGCTGGTCGCGATCCGGGTGGTCGAACCGGGACACCCCGACGGGGACGAAGACGCGCTCGCCGAGACGGTAGCCCGGGCCGGTCGGGCCCACCCCGCCGTGGCCACCGAATGCCACACCGTACGCGGCGACCCGGGGACCGTCCTGGTGGAGCAGGCCCGATCCGCGCAGCTCACGGTCGTCGGCGCGCGGGGAGACCAGCCGTGGCGCGGCATGCTGGGCGCGGTCAGCCAGGCCCTGCTGTACCACGCGCCGTCGCCGCTCATCGTCGTGCGTGGCCTGGCCGGTGGGCCGCCGGGTGGAACAGGACGCCCTTGACGCCCCGGGGACCATCGACCCCGGTCTCCTTCACCCGGGTGGGGGAAGCTGGACGACGCCCGGGACGAAATCGCGCTTCCGGGTGCGGAGTTCTCCGAGGCGCGAGAGGCTGTTGCAGCATGGACACCGCTCTGGACCTGCACGGCCCGCTGACCGACGATGAGCTGCGCCGGCTGGACGCCTACTGGCGGGCGGCCAACTACCTGACCGTCGGGCAGATCTACCTGCTGGACAACCCGTTGCTGCGGGAGCCGTTGAAGCCCGCACACGTCAAGCCCCGGCTGCTCGGCCACTGGGGCACCAGCCCCGGCCTGAACCTCCTCTACGCCCACCTCAACCGGGTCATCGTCAGTCGGGACCTCTCGGCCATCTTCATCACCGGTCCGGGCCACGGCGGGCCCGCGCTGGTCGCGAACACCTGGCTGGAGGGCACCTACAGCGAGCTCTACCACGGAGTCAGCCGGGACGAGACCGGCATGCAGCGGCTGTTCCGCCAGTTCTCCTTCCCCGGCGGCATCCCGAGCCACGTCGCGCCGGAGGTGCCGGGCTCGATCCACGAGGGCGGCGAACTGGGGTACGCCCTCAGCCACGCCTACGGCGCGGCGTTCGACAACCCCGACCTGCTGGTCGCCTGCGTGATCGGCGACGGCGAGGCGGAGACCGGCCCGCTCGCCGGCAGCTGGCTGTCCAACGCCTTCCTCAACCCGGCCCGGGACGGGGCGGTGCTGCCCATCCTGCACCTCAACGGCTACAAGATCGCCAACCCGACCGTGTTGGACCGGATCCCCGCCGACGACCTGCTCGCCATGATGCGCGGCTTCGGCCACCAGCCGTACCTCGTCGAGGGCGACGACCCGGCCACGGTGCACCAACTGCTGGCCGCCACCCTGGACCGCGCCTGCGACGGGATCGCCGAGATCCAGCGCCGGGCCCGGTCCGGCGGAGCCGGCGAGCGCCCACGCTGGCCGATGATCATCCTGCGTACGCCGAAGGGCTGGACGGGTCCCCGCGAGGTCGACGGCAAGCGGATCGAGGGGACGTTCCGCTCCCACCAGGTGCCCGTCGACGGCGTACGGGAGAACCCCGAACACCTGGCCGAACTGGAACGTTGGTTGCGCAGCTACCACCCGGAGGAGCTCTTCGACGCCACCGGCAGCCCGGTCGAGGAGTTGGCCACCCTGCCGCCGAGGGGCGACCGGCGGATGAGCGCCAACCCGGTGGCCAACGGCGGACGCCTGCTGCGGGACCTCGAACTGCCGGACTTCCGTGACTACGGGGTCGACGTCACGGAGCCGGGCCAGCCCGCCGCCGGGGCCACGGGCGTACTGGGCAGATGGGTGCGCGACGTGATCAGCCGCAACCCGCACACGTTCCGCCTGTTCGGCCCGGACGAGATCGCCTCCAACCGGCTCGGCGCCGCCTTCGAGGTCACCGACCGGGCGTTCGTCGCCGACACCGTCGAGGGCGACGACCACCTCTCCCCCGACGGCCGGGTGATGGAGGTGCTCTCCGAGCACCTGTGCCAGGGCTGGCTGGAGGGCTACCTGCTCACCGGACGGCACGGCATCTTCACCAGCTACGAGGCGTTCATCCACATCGTCGACTCGATGGTCAACCAGCACGCCAAGTGGCTGAAGGTGACCCGGGGAATCCCGTGGCGGCAGCCGGTGGCGTCGTTGAACTACCTGCTCTCCAGCCACGTGTGGCAGCAGGACCACAACGGCTTCTCCCACCAGGACCCGGGCTTCATCGACCACGTGGTCAACAAGAAGGCCGAGGTGGTCCGGGTCTACCTGCCGCCGGACGGCAACACATTGCTCTCGACGATGGACCACTGTCTGCGCAGCCGGCACTACATCAACGTGGTGGTGACCGGCAAACAGCCGTCGCCGAGCTGGCTGGGCATGGCGGAGGCCATCCAGCACTGCCGGCGTGGCCTGGGCATCTGGGACTGGGCCAGCAGCGACGAGGGCAGCCAGCCGGACGTGGTACTCGCCTGCGCCGGCGACGTGCCGACCCTGGAGACCCTCGCCGCAGCCGACCTGCTCCGGCGACACCTGCCCGAACTCAAGGTACGGGTGGTCAACGTGGTCGACCTGATGCGCCTTCAGCCGCCGTCGGAGCACCCGCACGGCCTCCCGGACAAGGAGTTCGACACCATCTTCACCCGCGACAGGCCGATCATCTTCGCGTACCACGGCTACCCGTGGCTGATCCACCGGCTCACCTACCGTCGAACCAACCACGACAACCTGCACGTGCGCGGCTACAAGGAGGAGGGCACCACCACCACCCCGTTCGACATGGTGATGCTCAACGACCTGGACCGGTTCCACCTGGTCATCGACGTGATCGACCGGGTGCCGGGGCTCGCCTCGCGCGCCGCTCACCTGCGTCAGGACATGGTCGACGCCCGGCAGACCTGCCGGGACCACACCCGCAGGTACGGCGAGGACGACCCGATGGTCGCCGAGTGGCGCTGGATCCGCGAGACCGATCCGACCGACGGGGCGACGGCGACGGAATGAGCGGCGACGAGATCCTGGTCGGCTTCGACGGTTCGGCCGACGCCAGGCTGGCGCTGGGCTGGGCGTTGGACGAGGCGCAGCACAGCGGGCGCCCGGTGCGCCTGGCGTACGTCTTCGAGTGGGTGACCGTCACCGGCTGGATCGGTCCGGGGATGGCCCCCGGGATCTGGCCGGACGAGACGGCCCGGCGGCAGGTGGAGGAGCTGGTCGGCGAGGCGGCGGCCGACGCCGCGGCCGAGCGGCCCGGCGTCACCGTGCACGGAGACGTCCTCGACGGCCCGCCCGCCCTGGTCCTGCAGGAGCGTTCCGCCGAGGCAGGACTGCTGGTGCTGGGTAGCCGGGGACACGGCGGATTCGGCGGCCTGCTCGCCGGGTCGACCGCCGTGGCGGTGACCGCCCACGCGCACTGCCCGGTGGTGGTGGTCCGCCACGGGAGCACCGGCGCGGCGGGTCCGGTCGTGGTGGGGGTCGACGGGTCCGAACCGTCCCGGGTGGCGCTCGGCTTCGCGGTGGAGCGTGCCGCGAAGCGGAAGATGCCGCTGCGGGTCGTGCGGATCACCGATCCGCCGGACGGACGGCGGCGGCCGTCGGACCACGACGAGCAGGCCGTCGCCGCCGAGGAGCGGGCTGTCGTGGAGAAGTCGCTCGCCGCCTGGCAGGGCACCTTCCCCGACCTGCCGGTCACCGTCGTGGTGACGCCCGGCAACCCGGCCGCGACGCTGGTCGAGGCGAGCCGGGAAGCCCAACTCGTGGTGGTGGGCAGCCGGGGCCGGGGTGGACTGCGCGGGATGCTGCTCGGCTCGGTCAGCCAGCAGCTCATCCAGCACTCGCAGTGCCCGGTCGCGGTGGTTCGGGAACGCTGATCCGGGCGGCCGGCCCCGCGCCCCCGTCCGTCGCGGGGCCGGCCGCCCGGTCAGGTCGGATGGTGACCGGCGAGCAGCGCGGCCTCCCGCGCGGGATCGAGCCCGACCGGTGCCCGCGCGGGCCGGCCGGCGCGCTGCGGCACCGACCCGACCCGACACAACCAGTGCCAGGTGTCGACGACCGTCTCGGCTGCCGGCCGGCAGGTCAGCCCCGCCGCGTACGCCCTGTCGACGCCCCGCTCCTGCAACCAGCGGAACTCGTGACCCACCGGCACCCAGATCGGCAGGTCGTTCCAGGGCACCACACCGGCGGCCAGGATCGGCTCCGGGTCGGTCCACCGCAGCCGGGCGTCCGAGCCGGTGACCGCGACCGCCGTGTCGAGCAGCTGCCCCATGGTGGCGTGCCCGGGGCGGCTGATCACGTTGAACGGGCCACCGGTGCCGGCGGCGGCGCGGTCCAGCGTCCACGTCGCCAGGTCCCGCACGTCGACGTACTGCACCGGCAGGTCGGCCGGGCCGGGGGCGAGCACGTCGCCGCCCCGGGCGATCCGGCGCAACCACCACGGCAGCCGCCCGATGTCCTCCCCCGGCCCGAGGATCAGCCCGGCCCGGACCAGCAGCGCCCGGTCCCCGAACACCTCCACCGCGGCCCGCTCGCCGCCGGCCTTGTTCGCCGGGTAGTCACCGTCGGGGGCGTCCGGCACCGAGGCCACCACCGGCGCCTCCTCACCCACGCCGGTCGGCACCGGGTGGGCGTACACGGATCCGCTGGAGACGTAGGCGTAGTGCCCGGCACGGTCGCGTAGTGCCCGCGCAGCGGCCCCCACCGCCCGTGGAGCGCCGTCCCAGGTGTCGACCACCAGGTCCCATTCGCCGCCGGTGAGCGCGGACAGCCCATCAGGTGCCGTCCGGTCGCCCCGCAACCGGTGAACGCCTTCCGGCGTCGCCCCGTGCAGCCCACGGTTGAAGACCGTCACCGACCATGTCCGATGCACCGCCTCGGCCACCACCGCGCCGCCGACGAAGCCCGTGCCGCCGAGCACCAGCAGTCTCATGGACCCCAGCCTGGCCGATGCCGGGCGCCGTGAACATCCTTGTTCACCGGTAGCGGATCTGCCATCGGCAGAACCGGGCCGTTGACCGAACCGGCGGATTGCCTCAGCCGAGGCGGATCGCTGGCGCGACCGGCGGGGGTTCGCGCCGTTTCCGGTGCACGGTGGTGGCCGACCTCGTCACCCGACACCGGAACAGCTGGTCGACTCCGACACCCGCTGGCCGGCACCCCCTACCGGTGCGCCGGCCAGCACCCCCTGTCAGGGACGCGTGAGCAGGTCCAGGAAACCATCGAGTTGTGTGGTGAGGGTCTGGGCGGTCTCCAGGTGGGGTATGAGTGTCGCGGTGACCTGCGCGCCGAGCAGCGCGGTGAGCAGGTGCCCGATGATGTCCCCGTCCGGCATCGGGGTGCGCACCTCCCCGGCGTCGCGGGCTTCGGTGAGGTGGCGCTGCAACTGTTCGCGCCACTCACGCATGGCGTGCTCATGTCGTACGGCGAGGTGGGCGGTGGTCAGCGCCTTGTGCCAGAAGGGCACGACGACACGGGCCTCGTCGCGCGTCGTCTCGTCCAGCGGCAGGATCTCCCGACAGTAGGCGCGCAGGGCCGCCAGTCCGGACCTGCCGGAAGTGGCGGCGGCCATGCGGCGGCCCGTCTGGACGTAGATGTGTTCGAACGCCGCGCTGAGCAGGTCGTCCTTGCTCGCGAAGTACGGTTTGAGCGCGCCGTTGGCGAAGCCGGCTTCGGTGGCGATCGCCGCCATGGTGGCCGAATCCCACCCGCTGCGGGCGATCGTGCGCCACGCTGCCTCGATGATCTCCACCCGGCGGTGCTCGTGGTCGACGACCTTCGGCACGGCCGCTACCCCTCTCCCACCCGTCGCGTCGCTACTCGTGGCCGCCGGCGAGCAGGTCGAGGACCTGCTCGTGCAGGAACGGTACGTGCTGCTCGGTCTCGGGCTTCATCAGCACGCTGCGCAGGATCCGGCCGTGCGGCACGTCGGCGACCACCTGATGTCCACGCGCGGCCAGGGCGGCGGCATCGGCGGTGTAGGTGGCCACGAACAGCGACTGCGTCGAGGGCAGCCGCATGCCTTGGGTCAGCACGTGAGCGCTGGCGCGGTCCACCAGCGACAACCGGTCACGGTTGGGGAAGTAGGTGAGAATGTCGAGCTGCGGGTGCTGGTAGAGGCTCAACTGCTCGCTGGCGGTAATCTGCTGCGCCCAGACCAGCGCGGCGCGCCGGCCCGGACGCAGCACCGCGCCCAGACCCTCCGGCGTCAGCGGCAGCAGGCGCAGTGTCAACCACAGGGCGGCGGCCGCCGCACCGGCACGCGAGCACTCCAGGGAGATCTCGCCCAGGTGCAGGTCGTCGGAGGTGAAGTAGGTGTAGGGCGAATCGTGCAGGTAGTGCCGCGCCACACCGGGGTCCCTGAACAGCACCGCGCCGCAGCCGTAGGGCTGCAAACCGTGCTTGTGCGGGTCGACGACGACCGAGTCGCAGTCAGCGATGGCGGCGAAGGGGGCAGCGGCGACCCCGTCGGGGCTGTCGTCGGCGATCAGGCGGAAGAACCCGCCGTAGGCGGCGTCGACGTGCACCCGAGCCCCGTAGTGCCGGCACAGCGCGACGATGTCGTGGACAGGGTCGACCGCACCCAGCCCGGTGGTGCCCGTGGTGGCCACCACGGTGCCGACGCCTCCGGTTCGTAGCAGTTCCTCCAGGGCCTGCAGGTCCATCGTGCCGTCAGCGACCGTGGGCACCACCGTGCCGTCCATGCCCAGCAGGTGGCACATCCGGGCGTGGGTGTAGTGCGCGTCGGCACTGTAGGCCACCGTCTTGCCCGGGTGGGTCTGGCGGGCGACGAACAGCGCCTCGAGGTTCGCGATGGTGCCGCTGCTGGTCAGATGTCCCAGGTGCTGGTCGAAGCCGAACATGGCCGCCAGCTGGGACACCACCTCCCTCTCCATCCGCGCCGTCGCCGGGCCGCCGTCGAGCGCGTGGTTGTTGGGGTTGATCATCATCGCGGTGAGGTATCCGATCACCGCGACCGGGTGCGGGGGCTTCAACATCTGACCGACGTAGCGGGGGTGGAAGAACGGGTAGTTCTCGCGCAACCGGGTGCGCAGCTCGTCGGTGGCCCGTTCCAGCGCGCCGACCTCGACGTCCAGCGCCGGGTGCGGGCTGAAGCCGCCGTACTCGTCCATCCAGCGGGCCATGTGTGCGACCGCGGCCCGCAGTTGCTCGCCCAGCTCCGCCGCGCCGGCCGGACCGCTGCGCAGCATCCGACGGCCGCCGTCCTGGCCGGCCGGCGAAGCGTTACCTGAGGACGTCGCCATGTCCTTGCTCCTCTGGACTCTCGCGCGCCGTCGCGCCCAGGGACACCGGGTGCGACACCGAGGCGACTATTTTCTACGACTGTAGAGAAACAAGGTAGGGTCGCTCGAACGACCAGCACAAACAAGGTGGACCGTGCTTCCATTGTGCTTCCGACACAAGGGCCACAACGCGAACGGCTCGTTATCGAAATTCCGATAACGAGCCGTCGACCTGCTCATATAAATGGTGGGCGATACTGGGTTTGAACCAGTGACCTCTTCCGTGTCAAGGAAGCGCGCTCCCACTGCGCCAATCGCCCGTGGTCGAGAGCGGACGACGGGATTCGAACCCGCGACCCTCACCTTGGCAAGGTGATGCGCTACCAGCTGCGCTACGTCCGCGTGTCCCCGGCGTTACCCGGTGACGGGCAGAACTCTACCCCGACGCCAAGATCGCCACTGCGCCACCCCCACCTGGGTGTGATTGCGCTGGTGGACGACGGGGTACTGACTCTCCCCGACAGCACACCACATCCCCTGAAGGAGGCTGTCGTGGGTATCGGAACGAGCATCTTCCTCCTGGCGGTCGGCGCGATCCTGACCTTCGCTCTGAACGCGAGCCTCGGCGGCGTGAACCTCGACGTCGTGGGCTGGATTCTGATGGCGGCCGGCGCCCTCGGCCTGATCATGACCACGCTGGTCTGGGGCCGCCGTCGCACGGTGGTCACCGACGAGCCGGTGCAGTACCGGCGGGTCGAGGAGCGCCGGGACGTCACGCCGCCGCTGTGACCACCCGGAGGCCGACCGACGAAGCCGCGCGGCCCTCGCCACGGACGCTGACCGCCGGCCGCGCCGGCCACCGCAGGCCCGCTGGCCGGCGCGCGCGCGTCCGGGAGCCCGCACCTGGAATCGTCCATGGTGGAAACATGACAGTCATGGCTCGCTGACCGCCGGTACGATCCCGCTCGTGGAGGGTCGCCGGGAAGCGGAACTGCTGCCAGCCGAGAACGCCGCCGCGGCGGAGGAACTCGCCCGCCGGGTGGTGCGCCAGGTGGCCCCCGAGGAGGGGGAGATCTTCGACGTCGTCCGTGACGCCTACCGGCGGGACCCGCGCCGGCTGACCGCCCCGGGCGACGGACGCGACCGGATGCTCGGTTTCGGGGTCGAGGCCGCCGCCGCGCTCTTGACCCCGCTGCTGTTGGGGATCAGCGCGGAAGTGGTCCGCCACCTCGCTCTGGAGGCGGTCAGCGCGATCGAGGTGCGGGACCGATTCCGCCGCCTTCTCGGCCGCCGGCGGGACGACGCGCCGGCGACCCTCAGCGTCGAGCCCGACGACGCCGCCCTCAGGCTTGGCGAGACCCTCACCACCGAGCCCGAAACCGCCACCGAGCCCGAAACCGCCACCGAGCCCCGGCCGGTCGACGCACCCGTAGGCGGACGAAAGGACGCCCCCGCACCCGCACCCCACGACGTCGCGGCGCCCTCTCTTCCGCCGGTGGACGCGCGGCGGATCCGGGAGATCGTGGTGACCCGGTGCCGGCAGGCCGGGGTGACGGCGGACCGAGCGCGGTTGATCGCGGACGCCGTCGTCGGCGCCCTGCACGCCGACGGATGACCGGGCAGGCGGCTGCGCCCCGCCCGGCGGTGTCCGGTACGACGCTGCGCTTCGCCGCACTCGTCGCCGCCGTGCTCGGCACCGGCGCGTACGCCTTCGCCACCCTGTACGCCCTGGTGCCGGAGCACGCCGCGGCGATCGGCGCCACCTACGTCCGGTGCGTCGAGGCGTACGGGCACGCCCTGCCCGCCCCCGACGCGGACTTCGACACGTACGTCGCCGCGAACGATCGGGCCAGGCTGGAGGTCGCCCGCTGTCTGGCACCGGTCCAGCTGCCCCGGGCGGCCTGGGTGCTCGCCGGCCTCGGGATACTGCTGGCGGTCTCGGCGGCGCTGTACCTCGCGACGCCGTGGTGGATCCGCCGCCGGGGACAGCTCGTCGAGGTGACCGCCGACGCCTTCCCCCGGCTGCACGCCGAACTGGGCCGGCTCTGCGCGGTCGCCGGACTGGACCGGCCACCGGCGTTCCTGCTCGACCCGACAGCCGGCGCCCCCGGCGGGCTGGCCTTCGGCCGCACCGGCCGGTACGCCGTGCGGATCAACGCCGGGCTGGTGCCGCTGACGGTGACCGACCCGGGACTGTTCCGGGCCGTGGTGCTGCACGAGCTGGCCCACGTCCGCAACCGGGACGTCGACCTCGCGTACGCGGTGGTCGCGCTCTGGCGGGCCTTCGTCGTGGTGGCGCTCGTTCCGCTGGTCGTGCTGTCGGTGTACCCCACCGTCCTGACCGATCCCGGCCGGGCGCCGTGGGACAACCACGCCGGCCACGTTCTTGACGAGTACTTGCCGTGGGACTTCGCCGGCTACTGGGCGACGACGGTGCACGGGAGTGTGCGCGCGTTGCTCCTCGTCGCCGTGGTGTACCTAGCCCGCAACGCGGTGCTGCGCGCCCGTGAGACGTACGCCGACTCCCGGGCCGCGGACTTCGGCGCCGGGGCCGACCTGCGCCGGGCCGTCACGGCCGCAGCGGCCCGGCCGCCCGCCCCCGGGTGGCGACGGTGGCTCGGCCGGTTCGGTGTGCACCCCAGCGCCGCGACCCGGCTGGCCACCATCGACGACCCGCATCGCGTGCACCGGCCCGGCTTCGGCGAGCTGCTCGGAGCCGGCCTGACCACGGCGATCGCCTTCGACGGCCTGTCCCAGTACACCCGGCTCGCCCTGCCCCACGCCGGTGCCACGGGCGGTCCGGCCGCGGCGTGGCTCGTCGCGCCCGTGGTGACCGGAATCCTGGGTGCGGTCGCCTGGCGGGCCTGGCAGTCGCCCGGGTCGCCGGCGGACCGGACCCGACTTCTGGTCACCGCGACCCTCGGGTTCAGCCTCGGCTGGCTGGTGGGCGACGTGGCGTCGCTCGCCACCGTCGCAAGCGACTGGGGCGTCCTCGGCAACGCGTCGATTGGCGGGCAGGTCGCATTCGGCTCGGGGCCGGTGATGGACGGCTACGACGCCGGCTCGGCCCTCGTCGCGGCGCTGCTGCTGACCGGGGGAATGCTGGCGCAGGCGGGGGTCCTCCTCGCCGCCGCCCGGTCCTGGTCGGCGCGGGGTGCGACCGGCCGGTGGGCCTGGGCCGCCGGCGTCGCTGTCACCGCCGTGCCGTTCGCCGTATGGATCGCCATCTGGTTCGACACGCACGCGGCCCCACACCTGGTGGGGCACCTCTACAGCGTCGGCGCCGCCGACCTGGCCCGCGTCGGCGTCGACATCTGGCAGGGGCCGGGGTTCGCCCTGCTGACCCTCTTCTACCCGCCGGTCGAGATCTTCCGAGACCGGCTGCTGGCGGTGCCCGTGCTGGCGCTGGCCTGGCTCTACCCGCTCGCCGCGGGGCTGCGACCGTGGTGGCGCAGGCCGCGCCCGCCCTCCGGACCACCGCCAGGAGTTGACACCGCACGCCCAGGTCCGGGGCGGCTCCGCGAGGTGCCGGCACCGCATGACCCGCGGCTCGGCGAGGGGGTACGCACCGCGCTGCGGCTGGCGCTGGTCGGTGCCGCCGGATTCGCCGTCGCGCTGCTCGCCGCGCGGGCGGCGGTACGGCTGTTCGCGCCGGAACGGGCCGGCGCGGCGGACTTCCCCGGCTACTTCAACTACTGCCAGCTAGCGGCGGCCACGTTCGTCCAGGCCGTGGTAGGCGGCGTGCTGGCCGCCCGGCGCCGCCCTCTCGGTCTGGTCCTCGGGCAGCTGGGCGCGATGGTCGTCGCGGTGCTGGCCACGGTTGCGGTCCTCGGCGCGCAGACGCTCGGCGGCTGCGTGGCCGCGTTCCGGTTAACCTCCTCCACCTGCCGCCTGCCCGACGACCTGCCCTGGGCTCTGTGGCTGCTGCGGACCCTGGCCGTCGAGGGCGCGCTCGCCGCCCTGCTGGCCGGCGTGACGGTCGTCCTCGCGTCCGCGCTGGCCCGAAGCCTGGCGGCGCGGGCGGGAGTGGACGGCTGGGCGGCACGGCGGGCCTGGCCGGCGGCGCTGCTGGTGCTCCTGCTCGGTGCCGGCGGCCTCGCGGCGCGAGGGACGTACGCCTCCGAGGAGTCGACGACCGTGGCGACCGCCCGGCCGTCGGCGACCGCTGAAGCCGACCCACGGCCGGCCCGTCCGGAACGCCCGCTGACCGCCGCCGAGGTGACCGCCGCCGTCGAGGCCGCCGAGCGGGGACTGCCGCCCGGCTGGCGGCGTGCCGCGGAGGAGAAGGACTCGTCGGCCGAGAACCGCTACGACCCGGCGGGGTGCCGCTCCCTGGCCACCGGGGCGTACCGGGGGGTGCTCGGTTCGGGCAAGCAGGCGTCGGCGGCCGCGAAGCTGACCAACGGTGGCCGGCTGGCGTCGACGACCGTGTACGTCGACGTCACCTCGTACGCCACGCCGGTGCCGGAGTCGGTGCTGCGCGACGCGGAACGGGCGCGGGTCGCCTGCCCGCGGTACACGATCACCACGGCCACCGGCTTCCAGGTGGCGTACGAGTCCCATTCCGGGGCCGCCCCGCCCCTCGGCGACCAGGCCTGGCGGGTCGACCACGACTTGTCGACCACGTCCAGCCCGACCGTGCGGGGCCGCACGTCCGAGGCCGTCGTACGGGTGGGCCACACCCTGGTCACGGTGTCGGTGACCGCCGTCGGCGAGCCGCTCGACGAGGCGCTCCTGCTCGACCTTTTGACGCGTACGGTGTCGGCCCTGCCCCGGTGACCCGGGCTGGTTGCCGCGACTTCCGGAACGACGCAGGGTCGGCCCTCGGCGGGCCGACCCTGCGTTCCTGGTGGGCGATACTGGGTTTGAACCAGTGACCTCTTCCGTGTCAAGGAAGCGCGCTCCCACTGCGCCAATCGCCCGTGCTCTTTACCGAGGTGGGGACGGGATTTGAACCCGCGTACACGGCTTTGCAGGCCGTTGCCTCGCCTCTCGGCCACCCCACCGAGGTTGCCCCCGTCAAGCGTGGCGGCAGCTCCGAGCGGACGACGGGATTCGAACCCGCGACCCTCACCTTGGCAAGGTGATGCGCTACCAGCTGCGCTACGTCCGCGTGCCTCCGGCGTTACCCGGTGACGGATGGAAACTTTAGCCGAGCCGCCGAACAGATGCCAAATCGAGCCGGCATTCCGGCGCGTCCGAGTGCGTCACCACATCGACTCAAGCGTCCTAGGACCCTGGGTGGCAGACGTGGGACGCGGACGGCGGCGTTGGGTCGCGCGGCTGGCGGCTGACGCGACCGGCAGGGGTTGACGGCCCGGCTGCAGCGCTTGGGTACGCAGGTGAGTCGGTCGATGTGGTTCGGGCGTCTGCCTCGTCTGCGCACGTACTCGAGAGCTGTAGCCGGGCCCTGATGTCTGCGATCCCGGCCGGGGCGGGGGCTGCGATCGGATGCCTGCGATCCCGGCCGGGGCCGGGATCGCAGG
>NZ_SMKN01000074.1 GCF_004348675.1 Micromonospora sp. KC606
GGCCAGCGAGTCCCGGCGCTCCTCGTCACTCATCCCGCTGCTCCTCGTCGTTCCCGCCCAGGTCGCCGTTCCCGCCCGGGTCGCCCGTCGCGTCCACGTCCACCTGAGCGGTCCCGGTACGGGCCGGCAGGGGGTCGCCCGGCCCGCTCGCGGCCAGGTCGGCGAGGTCGCTCGCGGCCAGGTCGGCGGGGTCGCTCGCGGCCAGGTCGGCGGGGTCGCCGGCGTACTCGTCGATGTGCAGATCGGTGCCGCCCTCGGCGGGGCCGGTCCAGCGTACGGTCAGCTCCTCCAACGCCTGCTCCTGCACGAAGGAGACCAGCCCCTGCCGGTACAGCTCCAGCAGCGCGAGAAACCGGGCCACCACCTCCAGGGTGATCTCGCAGTCGGCGCAGAGCTGGGCGAAGCTGGCGGTGCCGGCCCGGCGCAGCCGCCCCGTGATGATCTCGGCGTGCTCCCGGACGCTCACCCGGACCATGTGCACGTGGGCGATGGACACCTCGGGCGTCGGTTTCGGGGTCATCGCCTTGATGGCCAGCTTGAGCAGCCGTGCCGGGCCGATGCCGAGCACCAGGTCGGGCAGCGCCTCGGCGTACCGGGGCTCCAGGGTGACCGCGCGCGGGTAGCGCCGGCCGCCGACAGCCTCCAGTTCGGCGATGTGCGCCGCCGCCTCCTTGTACGCCTTGTACTGCAGCAGCCGGGCGAAGAGCAGGTCCCGCGCCTCCAGCAGGGCGAGGTCCTCCTCGTTCTCCACCTCGGCGGCCGGCAGCAGCCGGGCCGCCTTCAGATCGAGCAGGGTCGCGGCGACGAGCAGGAACTCGCTGGTCTCGTCGAGGTCCCACTGGTCGCCCATCGCCCGGATGTAGGCGATGAACTCGTCGGTGACCCGGTGCAGCGCCACCTCGGTCACGTCGAGCTTGTGTTTGCTGATGAGTTGGAGCAGCAGGTCGAAGGGGCCGGTGAAGTTGACCAGCCGGACGGTGAAACCGCCGCGCTCCCCCGCCGGCTGCGGTACATCGGCAGAGTCCGTCGGCAGCGGCGCGGGGGCCTCGGCGGTCAGCTCGTCGGCCGGCATCACCTCGGCCGCCACCACGGGCGGCTGCCGTGGCGTCGGAGGCGAATCGAGGGGTGGCGCGGTCACCGGAAGACCGTAGTCCACGTCGCGGCCGTCCAGCGCTCCGGCTACCGCTCCGCCTGGGCGGCGATCACCTCGCGGGCCAGCTGACGGTAGTTGCGGGCCCCGGAGGACGCCGGGTCGAGGGTGGTGATGGGCGCGCCGGCCACCGTGGACTCGGGGAACTTGACCGTCTTGGTGATAACGGTCTGGTAGACCTTGTCGCCGAACGCCTCAACCACCCGCTGGAGCACCTGACGGCAGTGCGTGGTGCGGCTGTCGTACATGGTGGCGAGAATGCCCTCGAGTTCGAGGTCGAAGTTGAGCCGCTCGCGCACCTTGTCGATGGTGTCCAGCAGCAGCGCCACGCCACGGAGGCTGAAGAACTCGCATTCGAGCGGGATGAGCACACCGTGTGCCACGGTCAGCGCGTTGATCGCCAGCAGGCCCAGCGAGGGCTGGCAGTCGATCAGGATGTAGTCGTACTCCTTGCGGACCTGTTTGAGCACCCGGGCCAGGGCCATTTCCCGGGCGACCTCGTTGACCAGCTGGATCTCGGCGGCGGAGAGGTCGATGTTCGCCGGTAGCAGGTGCAACCCGGCGACGTCGGTCTTGATCAGGACGTCCTCGGCGGTCACGTCGTCCTGCATGAGCAGGTTGTAGACCGACAGGTCGAGGTTGTGCGGGTTGACGCCGAGACCGACGGAGAGCGCGCCCTGCGGGTCGAAGTCCACCAGCAGCACCCGGCGGCCGTACTCGGCGAGCGCGGCACCCAGATTGATGGTGGTGGTGGTCTTGCCGACCCCGCCCTTCTGGTTGGCCATCGCGATGATCCGGGCCGGGCCGTGCCGGTCGGTGGGCATCGGCTCCGGGATGGGCTTGCGCATCGTGTAGGCAGCCGGGTCCGCCGGGCCCAGGTCCGCACCGAGCGACGCCTGCTGTTCGCGGAGCTCCGACGTCCAGGCGTCGGCACGGTCACCGTTGCCAGCCATGTCCTTCGTTGCCCCCTCCCGACGACCACCCGGCGTCGGAGCTGTCCGACGTCCTTCGCGGCGCCGCTGCGCACCCCGGTTGTCGCCCCAGGAGGTCCGCGCCGATGCCGACTGTACGCCACGGACCAGCGACGCGTTCGGTACCGGTCCGGCGTGTCGGCCGTTCCGGCCGCTCGGCGCACCGCCGTCCGGTCAGCCCCGGGCCCGTGGGTGGGCGGTGGCGTAGACCTCGCGCAGCCGGTCCACGGTCACCAGAGTGTAGACCTGCGTGGTGGTCACCGAGGCGTGGCCGAGCAACTCCTGCACCACCCGCACGTCGGCGCCGCCGTCGAGCAGGTGGGTGGCGTACGAGTGTCGCAGGGTGTGCGGGGAGACCGCCTGCGGACCGGTCACCGGCAGACCGGCCCGTTCCGCGGCCCGGCGCAGGACGGTCCAGGCGCCCTGCCGGGTCAGCGCGCCGCCCCGGGCGTTGACGAAGACCGCCGGGGTGCCCCGCCCGACGGCCACCAGCCCCGGACGGGCCCGGACCAGCCAGGCGCGCAGCGCCGCCACCGCGTGCCCCCCGATCGGGACGAGCCGGCTGCGGCCGCCCTTGCCGCGCAGGAGCGCGGCGCCCTCGTCGATGTCAAGGTCGTCGACAGCAGCGCCGACCGCCTCGGAGATCCGCGCGCCGGTGCCGTACAGGAACTCCAGCAGCGCCCGGTCGCGCAGCGCGAGAGCCGCGCCGTCGCCGGCGGCGGTGACCGCCCCGGCGGTCTCCAGCAGGCGGACCACGTCGTCCACCGGCAGCGCCCGGGGCAGCCGCCGGGGCGGGGTTGGCGGGCGGACGTCCCGGCTGGGGTCGGCGCCGGCGAGCCCCTCGCGCAGCGCGAACCGGTGCAGCCCGCGAACCGCCGACGCCGCGCGGGCGGCCGACGACACGGCCAGGGGTGGGTGCCCGTCGTCCCCGGCCCGCAGCCGCGCCAGGTGGGCCTCCACCTGCCCGGCGTCGACGGCGGCCAGGTCGGTCACCCCGGCCGCGACCAGGGTGTCGAGGTAACGTGCCAGGTCCCGTCGGTACGACGAGAGCGTGTTCGCCGACAGCCCCCGCTCGACGGTGAGGTGGTCGAGGTAGCCGCGGACGGCACGACGCAGGGCCGGCGCGGGTTGCCCGCCCGCGCCGGCCCTCTCCCGGAACCCGGTCAGCTCAGCGCCTCGGCCAGCGGCAGGACGTCCAGGCCGTGCGCCTCGGCGACCGGGCCGTAGACGACCCGCCCGTCGTGGGTGTTCAGGCCCAGCGCGAGCGCCCGGTCGTTGCGCAGCGCCTGCCGCCAGCCCTGGTCCGCCAGCTCCAGGGCGTACGGCAGGGTGACGTTGGTCAACGCGTAGGTGCTGGTGTTCGGCACCGCGCCGGGCATGTTCGCCACGCAGTAGAAGATCGAGTCGTGCACCCGGTAGACCGGGTCGGCGTGCGTGGTGGGCCGCGAGTCCTCGAAGCAGCCGCCCTGGTCGATGGCGATGTCGACCAGTACGCTTCCCGACTTCATCCGGCTGACCAGCTCGTTGGAGATCAGGGTCGGGGCCTTCGCGCCCGGCACCAGCACCGCGCCGATGACCAGGTCCGCGTCGAGCACCGCCTTCTCGATCTCGTACGCGTTGGAGGCGACCGTCTGCAGATGGCCCCGGTAGATGGCGTCGGCCTGGCGCAACCGGGCCACGTTCTTGTCCAGCAGCAGCACCTCGGACTGCAGGCCCAGCGCGATCGCGGCGGCGTTCATGCCGGACACGCCGGCGCCGATGACCACGGTCTTGGCCGCGTACACGCCGGAGACGCCGCCGGGGAGCACGCCACGCCCGCCGCCGGTGCGCATCATGTGGAAGGCGCCCACCTGGGGGGCGAGCCGGCCGGCCACCTCGGACATCGGGGCGAGCAGCGGCAGCGACCGGTCGGGCAGCTCGACGGTCTCGTACGCGATGCCGGTGACCCTGCGGTCGACCAGCGCGTCGGTGCACTGCTTCGAGGCGGCCAGGTGCAGGTAGGTGAAGAGCACCTGCCCCTCGCGCATCCGGTGGTACTCCTCGGCGATCGGCTCCTTGACCTTGAGCACCAGCTCCGCGGTGTCCCACACCTCGTCCGCGCTGGCCAGGATCTTGGCGCCGGCCGCGGCGAACTCGTCGTCGGTGATGCTCGACCCGACGCCGGCGCCGGACTCGACGAAGACCTGATGGCCGTGGCGGACGAACTCGTTGACGCCCGCCGGCGTGATCGCCACGCGGTACTCGTGGTTCTTGACCTCGCGTGGGATTCCGACCTTCACGATCAGACACCTCTTTCCGGGGCTGCTCGTCCCCGACTGCGCGGCCCCGCGCCGGCCCCTTTGCCGGCGCGGTCGACCGGTCCCGCCGGCAGTCTAGGCGCGCCGCCTCGCCCCGGGAATGTGACACCCGGTGCCCGTTGTGCGTGACGATGTGTCAGGCGCACGCCGGCGTTCACCCTCATCGTCGCACCGTCCGACCGCCGCCGCCCGGAACCGCCGGCCGACGACGTCGGGGCTCCATGTCACGAGACGCGGCGAAAGCGGGGTGACCTCACTCCCGGAGACCGCACCTCGCCGCACACTGCGACGACACGCGTGCGGGGCCGGCCGGGCGGCCCCGCACGCGTATCCGGATCAGTCCGGCAGCGGGGCGTCGGCCCGGCGCAGCACCGACCAGCGGGCGTCGCGGGCCCGGGCGGCGGCCAGCAGCCCGGCCACGCACGGACCGTTGGTGATCTCCCCGGCGAGCGCCATGCCGACCGCCTCGTCGAGGTCGAGCCGGACGATCTGGATGTCGGCCTCCTCCTCGCGCCGCTGGTGTCGCTGGTCGACGGGGACGTCGGCCAGGTCACGGGCGAGGAAGACCCGGACCAGCTCGTCGGAGAAGCCCGGCGAGGTGTGCACGTCCACCAGCAGGTCGAGGGTGCCGGCGGTCAGGTCGGCCTCCTCGGCCAGCTCCCGCGCCGCGGCGGCCGGCAGCTCCTCGCCGTCGACGTCCATCAAGCCGGCGGGCAGCTCCCACAGGTGCCGGCCGACCGGCTGCCGGTACTGCCGGACCAGCACCACCTGGCCGGCGTCGTCGAGCGCCACCACGGCGACCGCGCCGACGTGCCGGACATAGTCGCGCGTCGCGGTGCCGCCGCCCGGCATGGTCACCTCGTCGGTGACCACGTCGAAGATCCGCCCCTGGTACCGCTCGGTGCGGGACCGAAGCTCGTAGCGGTGCTCGACGGCGCTCACGACGCCGAGGCCGCCGGCACCGAGGCGCCGTTGCGGGACGCCTTGTCCGCCGCCGGAGCCGCCGGGCTCTCCGCCACGTGATCCAGGTCGACCGGAAGCTGGTCGGCCTCGGAGTATGCCACCGCCGCCTTGACGAACGCCGCGAACAGCGGATGCGGGCGGGTCGGGCGGCTCTTCAGCTCCGGGTGCGCCTGGGTGGCCACGAAGAACGGGTGCAGGTTGCGGTCCAGCTCGACGAACTCGACCAGCCGGCCGTCCGGGGAGGTGCCGGAGATGTGCAGGCCGGCCTTGGTCAGCTGCTCCCGGTAGGCGTTGTTCACCTCGTACCGGTGCCGGTGCCGCTCGCTGACCTCGGTGCTGCCGTACGCCTCGGCGACGACGGAGCCCTCGGCCAGCTTCGCCGGGTACGCCCCGAGCCGCATGGTGCCGCCCAGGTCGCCCTTGCCGGCGACGATGTCCTCCTGGTCGGCCATGGTGGCGATGACCGGGTGCCTGGCCTCCTCGTCGAACTCCAGCGAGTTCGCCCCGTCCAGGCCGGCGAGGTGACGGGCCACCTCGATGGTCATGCACTGCAGGCCGAGGCAGAGGCCGAGCAGCGGCACGCCGTTCTCCCGGGCGTACCGGGCGGTGCCGATCTTGCCTTCGATACCGCGCACGCCGAAGCCGCCGGGGATGACGATGCCGTCCACGCCGGCCAGGGCCGCCGTCGCGCCGGCCGGGGTGACGCAGTCGTCGCTGGGCACCCAGCGCAGCTGCACCCTGGCCCGGTGGCCGAAACCGGCGGCCCGGATCGCCTCGCTGACCGACAGGTACGCGTCGGGCAGGTCGACGTACTTGCCGACCACCGCGACGGTGACCGTGTGGTGCGGCTGGTGCACCCGGTCGAGCAGGTCGTCCCAGCGGGTCCAATCGACGTCGCGGAAGGACAGGCCGAGCCGGCGCACCACGTACGCGTCAAGGCCCTCGCGGTGCAGCACCTTGGGGATGTCGTAGATGCTCGGCGCGTCCGGTGCGGCGGTGACCGCCTCGCGGTCCACGTCGCAGTAGAGGGAGAGCTTCTCCTTGACCTTGTCCGGGATGTCCCGGTCACAGCGCAGCACCAGCGCGTCCGGCTGGATGCCGATGCTGCGCAGCTGCGCCACGGAGTGCTGGGTGGGCTTGGTCTTCAGCTCGCCCGACGGCGCCAGGTACGGCACCAGGGACACGTGCAGGTAGAAGCAGTTGTCCCGGCCCAGGTCGTGGCGGACCTGACGGATCGCCTCCAGGAACGGCAGCGACTCGATGTCGCCGACCGTGCCACCGACCTCGGTGATCACCACGTCGGGGGTGTGGCCGTCGGCGTCCGGGTCGGCCATGCCGAGGATCCGTGCCTTGATCTCGTTGGTGATGTGCGGGATGACCTGCACGGTGTCGCCCAGGTACTCGCCGCGCCGCTCCTTGGCGATCACGTCGGAGTAGATCTGGCCGGTGGTGACGTTCGCCTTGCCGGACAGGTCCCGGTCGAGGAACCGCTCGTAGTGCCCGACGTCGAGGTCGGTCTCCGCGCCGTCCTCGGTGATGAACACCTCGCCGTGCTGGAACGGGTTCATCGTCCCCGGGTCGACGTTGAGGTACGGGTCGAGCTTCTGCATCACCACGCGCATGCCGCGCGCGGTCAGCAGACTGCCGAGGCTGGAGGCGGTGAGGCCCTTACCCAGCGAGGAGGCGACGCCCCCGGTGACGAAAATGTGCCTGGTCGTCCGTGCTGAAGGGGCCAAGGCCTGCTCCCGTGTCGTCCGTAGCGGTCGTGCGAACCGCCGTGCCGATCAGCAGAGTGATCACGCGATCCACGGGATTCCACGGTAACACCTCCCCCGGCCGGGTTCGGCGGTGCACCCGACCCGGTACGCCCCGCAACCGCGGGTCAACGCGGCGCGACCTCGGCCGAGGACCGGTCCACGGGGTCGGGGGTCCGGGCCGGGGGCACGACCGCTCCCCCGGAACGGGCCTCGCCCTCCCTCGCCGCTCGGCCGCCGTCGCGCTCCCCGCCGGCGTTGTCCCGGTCCCGCTCGCCGCTGGTGCCCGCGCCGCCGGTATCGTCCCGCTCCCCGTCGACGCTCTGGCCCGACGCCGCGTCGGCGTCGTCGCCGGCCGCCGGGACGGGCCTCCGGTCGGCGCCGCCGGGCAACCCACCGCCGCCCGGCTCGTCCGGCCCGTCGCCGCGCGGCCGGCTCTCGCCCGGCCGGGTGCGGTCGGTGGAGTGGTCGAGCACCCGCAGCGAGGCCAACGCCGCCATCGGCACCACCAGCGCGCCGGCAGCGCCGGCCACGTCCAGGGCCGCGCCGCCGAGCACCCCGCCGATCACCGACGCGACCGTGGTGCCGGCCATCGCCGCACGGAGAGCCGGGTAGATGCCGAACAGCCGCATCAGCCCGCCCCACGGCTGGAGCAGGGCGAACCAGACCAGCAGGGCACCCAGCACGGCCAGCACGGTCAGCGGGCTGTTCACCAGCGTCTCGAAGTTCGCGGTGCTGGACCGGTGCAGGGTCAGCCCACCGGTGCCGTCGCCCAGGGCGGTGAGGAACCGCCCGAGGCTGCCCCGTTCCTCGGCCGGGCGACGCACGTCCATCACGGCGTACCCGATGGTCAGTGCGAGGCCGGCCATCGTCGCCCAGACCAGCCGGCTCACGGTCAACCAGCCGCCGGTGCTGATCGCCGCCGCCACCGCCACGCCGGCGGTCAGGGCCACCGCGCCGATCGGGTCGCCGCCCAGGTACGGGCTGCCGACCACCACCAGGGCGGCGCCGCCGACGGCGACCATCACCATGGGCCGCCACTCGCGCCGGACCCGCTGGGCGAGCCAGCCGGCGCTGAGCAGCGCGGCGGCCAGGAACACGCCGAGGCCCACCGTGCCCAGACCGGAGAACCGGCCACCTTCCAGCGCGGAGTAACCGACCACGCCGTTGAGCTGCAACCGGGCCCCGCTGAGCACGTCCGCGCCGACGATCAGGGTGGCCAGCCCGGCAACCGCGCCGAGCGGCCCGAGGGTCCGCTCGTGACCGGGGGCGAACCGCACCAGCACGGTGGCCGCGGCGATCAGGGCCGCGGTCACCAGCGCGAACCACCAGCCGGCGTGGTCGCCGCGCCACCAGGGGACCGCGTCGGCCAGCAGCGCGACCGGGACGGCGAGGGCGACCGCGACCAGCAGCAGTTCGACGGTGGCCACCACCCGTCGGGAGACCGGCGGCGGACCGTGCGGGCCGGCATGCCGGCGAGCCCGGCGCAGCAGCGGCAGCACGGCGACGAAGAGCGCCACCTCGGCCAGGGCGAGCAGGGTGAAGAACCAGCCGGCCACGGTCCGCTGCGCACCGGCCTCCCGGTCGGCGTCGGCGGTGGCGGTGATCGCGGCAGCCAGGTCATCGGGCCGACCGTCGACCCGGACCGCCGGCCGACCGAGGAACAGCCGTTCGGGCATCGGCCGACCGAGCGCGGACAGCGCGGTCGGCGCCAGGTCGATCAGTTGCAGGTAGCCGTCCCGGGCGGTGCTGGCCGAGGTGAGCCAGCCCTTCTCCCAGCCCGGCCCGTCGGCGACCGCGACGTGCAGCCGTGCCGGCGCGGAGGTGTCGGCGACCCCGGCCACGACCACCAGGGAGCGGGGCGGACGGGCGGCCAGGACGGTGGCCAGGGCGGCGTCGACCTGCCGCGCCTCGGCGGCCCGGGTGGCCGGGTCGTCGGCGGTGACACTGCCGAGGTCGACGATGCTGAGCACGCAGGAGCCGAGCAGGTCGGCCGGGTCGGCGGGCAGTTCGGCCGCGTACCGGTCGACCCGGCCGAAGGGGCGGGCGGCGGCGACGGCAGCGCCCGGACCGATCGCCACCGAGCAGCGCACCGACTCCGACAGCGACCCGGGCACCGCCCCCCAGGGCAACCGATCCTGGTTGTGGGCGACCACGCTCTCCTGCTGCGGCAGGTTCGCGCCGATCCGGTCCGGCTGCTCGACGGTGACACCGGCGGGCGGGCAGGCTCCCGGCGGGCGGCTGTCGTTCCAGGCGGCGTAGCTGCCCGCGCCGAGGGTGATCCAGCCGTCGACCGGGCAGGTCGGGCGGCGGGCGGAGCGGGTGGACAGCGACCCGATGGAGCCCTCCCGGGCCATCCGCCACAGCGTCGGGGTGCTCTGCGGGTCGACGTCCTCCCAGCGCAGGCCGGCGACGCCGACGAGCACCACGAAGTCGGCGGTGCGCCGGGGGGCGGTTCTGTCCGGGCGGGCCGCCAGCGCGGTCACGCCCAGCACCACCACCAGCAGGGTGAGCAGGACCAGGGGAAGTCTGCGCAGCATCACCGGCGTCCCGTCGACGGGGTGTCCGCGTCGGGGGTGGCCGGCCCGGCGTGGTCGGGGGCCACCTCCATGTAGAGGGCGACCAGGGCGGCGACGGTGTCCTCCTCGTCGGGCCAGGTCGCGGCCCGTTCGGTGCCGCGCCGGGCCAGGTCGGCCCGGAGGCTGGCGTCGTCGAGCAGGCAACGCACCGCCGCGTCCACCGCGTCGACGTCGCCCGCCGGCACCAGCAGCGCGGCGTCGCCGACCAGCTCCGGCAGCCCACCTACGGCGGTCGCCACCAGCGGGACACCGGCCCGCAGCGCCTCCTGCGCGAAGAGCTGCCGGGCCTCCCAGTCGCTGGTGACCACCGCCACGTCGGCGCCGGCTAGCAGGTCGGCCACGTCGGTGCGGTGGCCGAGCAGGGTAACCGGCGCCCGGGCGGCGGAGATCCGGGCGGCCAGTTGCAGGTAGGCCGGTCCGCTGCCGGCGACCACGACGACCGGGGGCGGGATACGGACCCGCCAGCGGGCCGCCGCGTCGACCAGCACGTCGTACCGTTTCTGCGGGTGCAGCCGGCCGACGGAGAGGATCAGCGGCTGGTCGGCGGCGACGCCGAACTCGGCTCGGACGGCGGCGCGGCGCCGGCGCGGCGCGGGCAGCGGCGGAGCGGCGACCGGGGCGAACCGGGCGTCGGCGGCGCCCAGCGCGGCAGCCCGCGCCACCAGGTCGGTGGAGGCGCCCAGCGCCACCCGGACGGACCGGGCGACGATCCGCTCGGCGAGCCGGGACAGTTGCCCACGCAACCCGCCGGCGAGCACCGCGTTGTGCCAGGTGACGACCACCGGTGCGGCGGGTCGGGCGAGAGCGGCGACCAGCCCGGCGCGTAGTCCGTGGGCGTGCACCACCTGGACGGTCTCGGCGGCCAGGGCCCGGCGCAGCGCGGCGACGGCCCGGCTGTCGGCCGGGGTGGGGCTCGCCGGGATCTCCACCGGCGTGAACCGGGCTCCGACGCCGTTGAAGTCGAACTGGTCCTGGGTGGCGGCGGGCCCGCAGACCAGCACGGAGGCCCCGGCGGCGGTGAGGCCGCGGGCCACCGAGCGCACGTGCTGCCCCACCCCGCCGGTGCTGGAGGCGAGCAGCAGGACCACCGTGCCCGACCAGCGGGCTGGCGAGGTCGCGTCGGTCATGGGGACACTGTCTCCTTCCCGTCGCCCCGTTCGCCAGAGCTGCCGTCCGGCGGCCCGGGTGGGGTGTGCCGGTGCCGGACGCCGAGCCGGCGCAGCACCCCGGCGAGCAGCGGCTGCACGTCGGGCCGGTCGGTCAGCCAGGCCACGGCGAGGAACACCGTTCCCACCACGACCCCGGACAGCATGCCCTGCGCGAGCGCCTCCGATGTCGTCGGGGTGCCGTCGCCGGCGAGCCAGCGGGCGGCGTACCAGCCGGCGGGGGCGGCGAGCGCGGTGGCGACCAGCCCGGCGGCGGCGGCCCGACCCGACCCGACCAACGCGGGCACGCCGGCGACCCGGGCGACCGCGGCGAGCAGCAGCCCGCCGAGGAGCAGCATGCCGAGGGAGTTGGCCAGGGTGACGGCCAACACCCGGTCGGCCCGTGGCAGCAGCGCGGCCAGCGGCACCGCCGCCAGCGGCACGGCGAGCCAGCCGACGGTGATGGCCACGGTGGCGACCCGGGTGGCGCCACGGGCGTAGAGCGCGCGTGAGAGCACCGCGAAGAGCCCGTAACCGACCAGGCCGGGAGCGAACCCGATGATGCCGGCCGCGGTCTGCGCCGCGCCCAGCGGGAAGAACGACCCGACCGCCTCGGCGGTGCCGACCAGCGCGGCCGTGCCCAGGAAACTGAACAGCAGCACACCGCGCACCGCCGGGGCCAGCGTCCGCCGATAGCCCGCCTCGTCGCCGCCCGTGGCGGCCGTGGCCAGGGCCGGGTACGCGGCGACGGCGAGCGGCACCGCGAGCACCGCCCAGGGCAGCAGGTACATGGTCTGCGCCAGGTTGTAGACCTGCGGCGAACCGGTCGGCCCGCCGGTGACCCGGTTGAGGATGACGACGAGCGCGAGCTGCTGGGCGGTGACGGTGACGGCGCCGGCCGCCGCCAGTGCGCCGACCCTCGCCCGGGCCTCGGCCGGGAACCCGTACCCGGGGCGCGGCCGCAGCCCCAGCCGGCGCAGCGGGACCAGCAGCGACAGCGACAGCACCACCACGCCGAGCGTGGTGCCGCCGGAGAGGATCAGCTCGCCGCCGCGACTCACCTCGGCGATGTTGGCCTCCCGCCCCTCGGCGGCGCCGAAGACCAGGTACACCACGATGACGGTGAGGCTGGACAGCAGCGGCGCGATCACCGGCCAGGCGAAGCGCCGGTGCGCCTGGAGCACGCCGGTCAGCACGATGCCGACGCCGTAGAGCGGCAACTGCGGGGCGAAAACCCGCAGCATCCGGGCGCCGGCCGCCAGCTCGGCCGGGGAACGGGCCTCGCTGATCAGCCCGACGATCGGGTCGGCGAAGAGCGCGACCAGCGCCGCGAGCGGCACCAGCAGGGTCAGGGTCCAGGTCAGCAGCGCCCCGGTGATGGCGGCCACCGTCCGCCGGTCACCCTGCTCGACCGGGTTGGCCAGCAACGGTACGACCAGGCTCGCCAGCGCCCCACCGGCCACGATCTCGAAAATGATGTTGGGGACGGTGTTCGCGACGACGTACATGCCGCCGAGGTCGCTGCGTTCGACGACCCAGCTGAACACAGCGGTACGGCCGAAGCCGGCGAGGCGGGCGACCACGGTGAGGACGGCGATGAGGGCGGCCGCTCCGGCGACGCGGCCGGCGCCGGCGAGGGGTGCCGGTCTGATCACGTCAGTCGGATCGCCGACCCAGCTCGTCCAGCTCGCGCAGGCCGGGGGTGCGCTGGATGACGGCCGTGAAGCTGACCTTCTCGCTGGCGGCGGTGAGCCCGGCGAGCACGGCGAGGATGCCGGCCCGGCCGACCGGCCCGGTGCGGGCGGCCATGGCCACGCCGAGCAGCGCGCCGAGAGCGTTGGCGCCGCTGTCACCAACCATCACCCGCTCGTCGAGGTCCTCGCCGAGCAGCCCGGACGCCGCACCGACGGCCCCGGCGGCGATACCGCCGTGCGGGCCGGTCGTCAACGGAACGCCGAGCAACAGACCGGACTTGAGCGCCCGGCCGGGACGCAGGTCGAGCAGGTTGAGCAGGTTCGCCGTGCCGGCCACCACGCCGGCACCGAGCAGCACGTCGACGGTGCGGCCGAGAACGCCCTGCCGCTGCCGGCGGCGGTGCGCGGCGACCCGGGGGTCGGCGGCGAGCAGCGCCGCCGCGCCGAGCCCGGCCGCCCCGACACCGACGACCTTCACCACACCGGCGGTGACCCGTCCTTCGCGCAGCGCGGCGAGGTGACCGGTGAACCCCTTGGCGGCCTTCTGCTCCGGGCGGGCGCCGACCACGTCGTCGTAGAGGCCGACCGCGCCCGAGCCCAGCCCGGCGACCAGGGCGGCGGCACCGGCAGGGCCGCTGGACGCGCCGAGCGCCCCGGCGCCGGCAGCGCCGACGGCGAGGGCTGGGCCGGCGGCCAGGGTGACGGTACGGCCGCGGAAGTTGCTCCGTTCCAGCGCCGGCCCCACCGGGGCGGTACGGATCTCCCGCAGCGTGTACCGGGCGGCGGCGACGCCGGCAGCGGCGACCAGCAGTCGCCCGATCACGCTCACGCGGCGCCTCCGGTCGGCACGTGCGGTGGGATTCCGGTCACCGGGGTACGTCGTTCGCTCACTGGGGCAGTCTAGGCAGCAGATCCGCGGCGTTGTCACCGACGCCGTACTGGCCGGCCTTCTTCTCGGTGAGCTGCTGCACCAGGGCGAGGACGGTGACCAACTGGCCCTGGACGCTGTTGGCGTTGTCGACGGTGGAGATGGTCTGGGCCAGCACCGGGTCGCCGCGGACGATCGCCACCAGGTTGCCGCCGGACGAGCCGTTGCCGGCGACGACGATCGCGCCGGTACGGTCGAACTGCTCGGCGACCTTCACCACCGACTCGTCCTTCTTCGCGGAGTCCTTGTCGATGTAGGGCTGCCCGCTGACCACCACGACAGCCTCGGCCGGGCCGCTGATCTGCTTCTCCGCCGTCACGTAGCCGGCATTGGAGTACGCGGTCAGCACCGCCCTGCGGTCCGCCTCGGTCACCGCCGCGGCGCCCTGGGGCCGGTCGAGCAGCACGCTCGCCAGCAGGGCGCTGGAGGTCTCCACCCCGTTGCCGTTGCCAGGCAGGGACGAGGCCGGCGCGGTGGGTCGGGCGGCGGTGACGGCCAACTCCATCAGGTTGGTGTTGTTGTCCGGGTTGATGAACTTGTCCTGGATGTCGACCCGGCCGGTGATGTCGGCGCCGGCGGTTTCCAGCAGCTTCAGCACGCCCTCGGTGTGGTCCTGGCCGGTCGGCATTCGCAGCACCAGCACCCGCTTGCCGGCGAGCTTGCCCGGCAGGAACACCTCCGCCATCTGCGCGGCGTACTCCTCTTCGAGCTCCAGTTCCCGCTGCATGCTGTTGACCGACTGGCGCATCAGCTGGTTGTCCTTGCGCAGCCCGTTGACGGTCTCCTTGAGGGAGTCGGCCACCGGGCCGTTGAGGGCGGCCGTGCCGACCACCAGGCCGATCGCCAACGCCAGGAAAACCGCGGTCAGGGACACCACGTGGTACCGGAAGTTGATCACGCTTGCAGCCTCTTGATCGGTCGGGAGCTAGAAGAGCTGGCCGAGCTGGAACACCAAATTGTCCCACCACTCGGAGACCACGCCCAAATACGCCTTCCCGACGGTGGAGACCGCCACCGCGGAGGCCATCGCGGCGATCGCCGACAGCACCAGCAGCAGCAGGGACGAGCCGGAGATGCTCTGCCGGTAGAGCCGGCTGACGCCCTTGGCGTCGACCAGCTTCCCGCCGACCTTGAGCCGGGTGAGGAAGGTGGACGCCATGCCGCCGCGCCCCTTGTCGAGGAACTCCACCAGCGTGGCGTGGGTGCCGACGGCGACCAGCAGCGAGGCGCCCTTCTCGTCGGCCAGCAGCATCGCCAGGTCTTCGCTGGTGGCGGCGGCCGGGAAGGTGATCGCCGGCACACCGAGCCCGGTGACCCGGGGCAGGCCGGGGGCCCGTCCGTCCGGGTACGCGTGCACGATCACCTCGGCGCCGCAGCGCAGCACGTCGTCGGTGACCGAGTCCATGTCCCCGATGATCATGTCGGGGGTGTAGCCCGCCTCGACCAGCGCGTCCGCCCCGCCGTCCACGCCGATCAGCACCGGCTTGAACTCCCGGATGTACGGCCGCAGCACGTCCAGGTCGGCCTTGTAGTCGTACCCCCGAACCACGATCAGGCAGTGCCGACCCTGGATCTGGGTCTGGATGTCCGGTACGCCCACCCCGTCCAGCAGCAGGTCGCGCTCCTGCCGCAGGTAGTCCATGGTGTTGGCGGCGAACGCCTCCAGCTGGACCGACAGGCCCTCCCGGGCGTCGGCCATCGCCTTGGCCACAGTTTCGGCGTCCTGCAGCTCACCGTGCGCCACCGGCTCCTCGCCGACGAACACGGTGTTGCCCTCGATCCGGACCGTGTCGCCCTCCCGGACCCGCTCGAAGATCCCCTCACCCAGATCGTCCAAGAGCGGTATGCCGGCACCCACCAGCACCTCAGGCCCGAGATTCGGGTAGCGGCCGGAAACCGACGGTTTGGCGTTGAGAACGGCGGCGACGCCGACGGCGACCAGCGAGTCGGCCGCCACCCGGTCGAGGTCGACGTGGTCGATCACCGCGATGTCGCCGGGGCGGAGCCGGCCGACCAGCCGCTTCGTACGGCGGTCCAGGCGTGCGGTGCCGAGGACTGAGCCCGGTTCCGCGTTCCGGCTCCGGCGCAACGTGGGTAGACGCATCGTGACCATCCTGGCATGTGAGGCAGGCTTCTCTGTCGCGACATGCCTGAGCAGGGCCGCCTACCCAGGGAAGCACACCAGAGCGCAGGCCGGTGTGCCTCCGCTCACAATAGTGCCGTCAGGGCCGCTTTTCCTTGGCCGCGACGGCCAGGAGCTCCTCGGCATGGGCGATACCCAGATCGGAGTCGGGCAAACCCGCGAGCATCCGGGCCAGTTCACGGGCCCGCTCGGTGTCCTCCACCACCCGCACGCCGCTGGTGGTCACCGCGCCGCCGGTGTCCTTCGCCACCACCAGGTGCCGGTCGGCGAACGCGGCGACCTGCGGCAGGTGGGTAACGACGAGCACCTGGTGGCTACGGGCCAGCCGGGCCAGCCGGCGGCCGATCTCCACCGCCGCCTGGCCGCCGACCCCGGCGTCCACCTCGTCGAAGACCAGCGTGGGCGGCCCACCGGCACCGGCGAAGACCACCTCGATGGCGAGCATCACCCGGGACAGTTCACCGCCGGACGCACCCCGCTGCAACGGCAGCGAGGGCGCGCCCGGGTGCGCCAGCAAACGCAGCTCCACCTCGTCGGCGCCGTCCGGCCCGATGCCGGCCTCGGTGCCGTTGACCGTCAGTGTGGGCTCCGACCTGCCCACCGACCGGGGCACCACGGCAACCTCGATACGGGAGTGCGGCATGGCCAGCCCGGCCAGCTCCACGCTGACCTGGTCGGCGAACCGGGTCGCCGCCTCCTGCCGGGACGCCGAGACCCGGCCGGCCAGGTCGGCCACCTCACCGGCGAGCCGGGTCGCCTCCCTGTCCAGCTCGTCGAGCAACTCGTCGGAGGTGTCCAGGTCGGACAGTCGGGCGTGGGCCCGCTGCGCCCAGGCCACCACGCCGTCGACATCGTCGGCGTACTTGCGGGTCAACGCGCGCAGGGCGGCCCGCCGTTCGTAGACGGCCTGCAACCGGGCCGGGTCGGCGTCCAGCGCCGCGAGGTACGCCGACAACTCGGCGGAGACGTCCGCGACCAGGGTGGCCGCCTCCTCCAACCGGCCCGCCAGCTCGCCGAGCGCGGGGTCCGTGCCGGCCTGCGCCTCCAGGGTGCGTCGGGCCGTGCCCAGCAGCGCCGTCGCGTCCGGCGTGTCGTCGGCGGCCTCCACCCCGCCGGCGACGCACTGGTGGGCCAGTTGTGCGGCCGTCCGCAGCCCTTCGGCGTGCTCCAGCCGCTGCGCCTCGGCCTTCAGCTCGTTGTCCTCGCCTGGCTGCGGATCGACCCGGGTGATCTCGTCGAGGCCGAGCCGCAGCAAGTCGGCCTCCTGGTGGCGGGCGCGGGCGTTGCGCCGCCGGTCGGCCAGGTCGTCGACCACGTGCCGCCACCGCGCGAACGCCTCGCGCAACGCGTCGAGCAGCTTCTCGTGCTCCGGGCCGGCGAAACGG
The DNA here is from genome assembly GCF_004348675.1 of Micromonospora sp. KC606. Taxonomy (GTDB): domain Bacteria; phylum Actinomycetota; class Actinomycetes; order Mycobacteriales; family Micromonosporaceae; genus Micromonospora. The sequence goes on from NZ_SMKN01000074.1 coordinate 17,010, forward strand.
TCCAACGCGGCCCGCTGCTCGGCCGGGCGCAGCAGGCGCAGCTGGTCGGACTGGCCGTGCACGGCCACCACCTGCTCGCCGACCTCGCCGAGCATCGACACCGGCATGCTCCGCCCGCCCAGGTGCGCCCGGGACCGACCCTCCACCGTGACCGTACGGCTCAGCAGCAGCGAGCCGTCCTCGTCGGGCTCCCCTCCGGCGTCGACGATCCGGGCGTGCACCACGTCGGCGACCCGACGGTCCAGGCGCAGCCGCCCCTCGACCACGGCACGGCCTGGCTCGGCCCGGACCCGCCCGGCGTCGGCCCGGCCGCCGAAGAGCAGCCCGAGACCGGTCACCACCATGGTCTTGCCGGCACCGGTCTCGCCGGTGATGACGTTCATCCCGCCGGCCAGCGGCAGCGTGGTGTCCTCGATGACGCCCAGTCCGGTGATGCGCAGCTCTTCCAGCACAGCACCCGACAGTAGACGCGGGCCCCGACAGTTGCCAGCCGGCACGGTCCGGCTGTGCACATCCGGTCAGTCGCCGGCTGCCGGACTCACCGAGCCGGTCGACCTGTCACCGCCGGCTGCCCCGCCACCCTTGCACCGGCAGGCCGAACTTGGCGACCAGCCGGTCGGTGAACGGCCGGTCCCGCAGCCGGACGATACGCACCGGCAGCGCGCCGCGCCGCACCGTCACCCGGGCTCCCGGCGGCAGGTCGAACACCCGTCGACCGTCGCAGCACAGCACCGCGAGGGTGGTGAACGGGTCCACGGTGATCGCGAACGTCGAGTCGGGCGCGGTCACCAGCGGGCGGCTGAACAGGGCGTGCGCGCTGATCGGCACCAGCAGCAGCGCCTCCACCTCCGGCCAGACCACCGGACCGCCACCGGAGAAGGCGTACGCGGTGGAGCCGGTGGGGGTCGCACAGACCACCCCGTCACAGCCGTACCGGGACAGCGGCCGACCGTCCACGTCGACGAGCAGCTCCAGCATCTGGGCCCGCTCGCCCTTCTCCACGCTGATCTCGTTCAGCGCCCAGGACTCGATGGTCGGCCCGCCGTCGAACTCGGCGGTCACGTCGAGGGTGAGCCGTTCGTCCACAGTGTAGTTACGTCCCACGACGTCACGGACGGCGACGTCCAGGTCGTTGATCTCGGCCTCGGCGAGGAAGCCGACCTTGCCGAGGTTGATGCCGAGCAGCGGAACCTTCGCCGGGCGGGCCAGCTCGGCCGCGCGCAGGAAGGTGCCGTCACCACCGAGGGCGAAGACGATCTCGGCTCCCTCGGCGGCCTCCGGCCCGGCCATCGGCACGACGCCGGGCAGGTCGAGGTCGTCGGCCTCCTCGGCCACCACCCGCACCTCGAACCCGGCGGAGATGAGGTCGGCGGCGACCGCCCGGGCGTGCTCGGTGCTACGCCGGCGACCGGTGTGGGTCACCAGCAGGGCGGTGCGGCTCACCGGTCCACCCGCCCGTGGGTGGCGGGGCTCACACAGTCGCTGACACTCACCGGACCAGCCTCTCGTATCCGCTCACCGGGCTGCGCTCGTCGCTCACCCTGACACCTCTGGAGCATCCGCCAACGGCGGAGCGCCGAAGGGCGCCGAGCCCTCGGGCCCGGCGGCCACCACCGCGCGCACCCGCTCGGGATCAGCCGCCGGCGCGCCCTGGCGTAACCATACGAAGAACTCGACGTTGCCGCTCGGCCCCGGCAGCGGACTCGCGGCCACGTCGGCCAGTCCCAGGCCGAGCTGCGCCGCCGCCGCCGCGACGTCGAGCACCGCCTCGGCGCGCAGCGCCGGATCGCGGACCACTCCGCCGGCGCCGACCCGTTCCTTGCCGACCTCGAACTGCGGCTTGACCATCAGGGCCAGGTCGCCGTCGGCGCGGGTGCAGCCGGCCAGCGCCGGCAGCACCAGGCGCAGCGAGATGAAGGACAGGTCGGCCACCGTCAGGTCGACCTCGCCGCCGATCGTCTCCGGGGTCAGGGTACGGACGTTGGTCCGCTCGAAGACCCGCACCCGGTCGTCGTTGCGCAGCGGCCAGGCAAGCTGGCCGTAGCCGACGTCCACCGCCACCACCTCGGCGGCACCGCCGCGCAGCAGCACATCGGTGAAGCCGCCGGTGGAGGCGCCGGCGTCGAGGCAGCGCCGCCCGCTGACGGTCAGCCCGGCCGGGGCGAACGCGGCGAGCGCGCCGGCGAGCTTGTGGCCGCCCCGCGAGACGTACCCGGCGGTGGGGTCCTCCCCGGTGACCAGCAGCGGGTCGGCGGGGTCGACCATCGCGGCGGGCTTGCGCGCCGGCACCCCACGTAGCTGGACCCGGCCGGCCTCCACCAGCGCGGCGGCCTGCTCCCGGGAGCGGGCCAGACCGCGACGGACGAGTTCGGCGTCGAGGCGGGTACGACGTGCCATGGGGTGGTTCTCCGGTCGGTCAGGTCTGGTCGATGGTGGCGAGGGTCTCCCGCAGTGTCTGGTACGCCACCTCGTACTGGGCGATCTGGTCGGCCGGGGGCAGCCCTTCCGCGTTGACCATCGCCTGCACGGCGGCGTCCACGGCCGGGTGGTGCGCCTCGTCGACCTCATCGGGGGTTCCGGAACCCGCAAGCGGGCCGGGGCGCGGACCGGGCCGAGCGCCGAGCGGCGGGCCGGGCCGGATCGGGCCGCTCACGACCGCCTGCCGCGCGCGCACCCGCCGGTCATTCCAGACCACCCGTGGTCCGCTTGCGCGGCGCGGCCTTCTTCGCCGGCTCTGCCGCCGGGGTGTCGCCCGAGGCGGTGGAGATCACGGCGGGCGGCCTCTTCGCCACAGCCTTCTTCGCCACAGCCTTCTTGGCCACCGCCTTCGTGGGCGAGGGAATCGGCACGGACCCGCCCGGCGTGCCGGCGTCGCCTCCCGCGTCCGCCGGCGCACCGGGCCCGGGCAGATCGACGGGGGAAGCCGGGGGCGTGCCCGGGCCGCCCTTGGTCTCGCGGAGCTGGTGTTCCAGCTCGTGCACCCGGCGGGTCAGCTCCGCCACCTCGTCGGCCGTGGCAAGCCCCACCGCGCCGAGCGCCCGGTCCACCTCGAAGCGGACCAGCTTGGTCAACGCCTCCCGGTTCGCCGCGCCGGTGGAGACGAGTTCTTCAGCGAGCGCCTGGAGCTGGGCGGCCGTGGCGCCACTCGTCCCGACGAGTCGCCGCACGGCGTCCTGGGCCTTCTTCCGGGGCGCCTCCGTCAGGCCCATGGCCAGCTCGAGGTAGGCGCGCCACGCGTCCTGCATGACTGAGTCCTTCCGCGGGGCGAGATGTGCGGGTCTCACGCTACCGGGCGCCCCGGACCGCCCCTTGCGGTACGGTGCCGGGGAACGGCGTGGCGTGACGAGGGAGACACTGTGGCCAGCGTGGACGAGTGCCGGCAGGCGTTGCGGGATCTGGCGGCCCGGCTGGACCGGCACGCCGACATGCAGGGCAGGATCGACCTGGACCGCACCCTCGCCTGCCGGGTCACCGACCTGGACACGGCGTTCCACGGCCGGCTCGTCGGCGGGCGACTGGTCGACCTGGGCGACGGGGACGACCCGAAGGCCAGGATCGCCCTGGTTACCAGCAGTGACGACCTACTCGCCCTGGTGCACGGGCAGCTTGACATCGCCAAGGCGGTCGCCTCCCGCCGGGTTTCCATCAAGGCCAACCCGTTCGATTTGGTGAAGCTTCGCAAACTGCTTTGAACGAACCGCCCGCGGACGACGCCCCCGGCCTGTCGGGGGCGGTCGACGCCGGTTGGCCCGCCGTCGGTGACCGGCCCGGCCGCACCTGGCAGGAGGTCGACGGCTTTCGGCCGGGTGACCGGAGTGCTCGACGACGGTCAAGCCCGCAAGCCGAGCGCCTCGAGGGCCCGCTCCGCCTCCGGGGTGCCCGGCCGCACGTCCGGCGTCGGTTCGACGGACCAGGCTGCCGCACAGAGCACCGCGAGGGCGTCCAGCGGGCGTCCCGCACCGCGTAGCTCCAGCCCGCCGCCAGTCACGGTCGTGGACCAGCCGCCGGCCTCTGGCTTCCCCGGCACCGCGACGACGGACGCCGGGTCGAAGAGCCCGGCGAGGTCCTTCGCCACGTACGTCGGCCGCCGTCGCTGCGGCGCGGCCAGCAGCTCGGGTACGTCGCTGACGCCGGTCAGCACCAGCAGGCTGTCCAGGCCGGCGCGACGGGCTCCCTCGATGTCGGTGTCCAGTCGGTCGCCGACCACCAGGGTTCGCCCCTGTCCCGCCCGGCGAGCGGCGGTCGCGAACAGGGCAGGCTCCGGCTTGCCGACAACCATGTCCGGCGCCCGGTCCAGCGCGTGGCGCAGCGCCGCCACCAGCGAACCGTTGCCGGGCAGCGGACCACGACCACTGGGCAGTGTCCGGTCGGTGTTGGTGGCGATCCAGGTCGCACCGGCCCGGACGGCGACCGCCGCCTCGGCCAGGTCAACCCAGCCCACCTGCGGGCCGTACCCCTGGACGACCGCCACCGGCGACCCGTCGGCACCCGTTACGGGGGTGAGCCCGACGGCGCGGACCTCGGCCCGCAGCGCCTCCGCGCCGACGACGAGCACCGGGGCGCCGGCGGGGAACCGGTCCCGGAGCAGTTCGGCGGCGGCGGCCGCAGAGGTCAGCACCTCGTGCGGCGAGGCCGGCACACCCATGCCGGTGAGCAGGTCGGCGACCTCGCTGGAGCGCCGGGAGGCGTTGTTCGTCGCGTACGCGACCGAACGGCCCTCGGCGTGCAGCCGACCAACCGCCTCGACCGCGCCGGGGATCGGCCGGTCGATCAGGTAGATGACCCCGTCCAGGTCGAAGACGACCAGTGAGTACCCGTCGACCAGCCGGTCCCCGGCGATCCCGCTCATCGCTGGCCCGGCTCCGACTCGTCGTCGGCCGCCGGCTGCGCGGCCGGACCGTCGGCCCGGAACTCGACCTGGGGCGCCCCACCGGACGCGGCCCGGTCGGCGACCGGCGCGGCCCGCTCGCCGGTGACCTGCTCGCCGGTCAGCTCGTCACCGTCGAGGTCGTTCTCGTCCTCCTCGTCCTCACTGTCGAGATCGTTCTCCTCGTCCTCGCCAGTGAGGTCTCCGGCGGCGACGGTCACGTCCCCGTCGGGTCGGGCCGGAACCGCGCCAGGGGTTCCCGGACCCGCAGCGATCTCCTCGGCCGTCTCGTCGTCGTCCTCGTCGCCCTCGATCAGCACCCCGTCGAGTTCGAGCAGCCGCTCCGCGGCGTCGGTCTCGCCGTCGGTGTCCACGCCGGCCGCGCGGGAGAACCACTCCCGGGCCTCTTCGCGGCGGCCGACCGCCAGCAGCGCGTCCGCGTACGCGTAGCGCAGCCGGGCCGTCCACGGCTCGGCCGGGTCGGCGGTCAGCTCGGGAACCTGGAGCATCGCGACCGCAGCGTCCTTCTGCCCGAGATCACCCCGGGCGCCGGCTGCCACGATCAGCAGCTCGATCGCCACCGCCTGGTCGAGCTTCGCCCGGTCGGCACCCCGGAACAGGTCGATGGCCCGCTCCGGGCGCCCCAGCGCCCGCTCGCAGTCAGCCAGCACTGCCAGGTGGCTCTGCAACCCGGTCATGCGGTGGTAGGTACGCAGTTCGGCGATAGCGGTCTGCCATTCTCCGGCGTGATATGCGGCCAGCCCGACTGCCTCGCGTACGGCGGAGATCCGCGAGGCCAGCCGCCGTGCTGCCATCGCGTGCGCCAGCGCCAGCGCCGGATCCTCGTCGATCAGCTGGCCCGTCGCGACCAGGTGCCGAGCGACGGTCTCCGCGACCGGCTTGTTCAGCGAGAGCAGCTCGGCGCGGACGGCGGTGTCGAGGTCGGTCGCGACGATCTCGTCCGGCAACGTCGGCTCGGCCACGCGGGCAGACTCGACCTCATCCTGGCGGCCCCGGTCCGCGCCGAAGCCCTCACGGCGCTCCTCGGACCCGCGCCGGTCGTCGCGGCGCGGCCGGTCACCGTAGCCGCCGCGTTCGCCACCGCGCTCCGGTCGGTCGCCGCGGAAACCGCCTTCCCGGCGATCACCACCACGGAAGCCGCCCTCACGACGGTCACCGCCACGGAAACCACCCTCACGGGGACCGGACCGAAAGCCACCCTCCCGCGGCGCCTGGCCTTCCCGGCGGTCGCCGCCGGCGTAACCGCCCTCACGGCGCTCACCACCGCGGAAACCGCTGTCCCCCTCGCGACGGAAACCGCGCTCACGGTCGCCACCCTCACGGCGGTCAGCGCCCCGGTAGCTGTCGCCGTCCCGGCGGAAGCCACCCTCACGACGGTCACCACCACGGAAGCCACCCTCGGGGCGGTCCCCACCACGGGAACCACCCTCACGGCGATCCCCGCCACGGAAGCCACCTTCACGGGGGGCGTCACCATCCCGACGGAAGCCGCCGGGTCGCCCGTCGCCGTCGCGCGGCCCCGAGCGGAAACCACCCTCACGACGGTCACCGCCACGGAAGCCACCTTCACGGGAGGCGTCACCATCCCGACGGAAACCACCCTCGCGGGGCCCCGAGCGGAAACCACCCTCACGGCGATCCCCGCCACGGAAGCCACCCTCACGGGGGGCGTCACCATCTCGACGGAAGCCGCCGGGTCGCCCGTCGCCGTCGCGGGGCCCCGAGCGGAAACCACCCTCACGCCGGTCACCACCACGGAAGCCACCCTCGGGGCGGTCCCCGCCACGGAAGCCACCCTCGCGGGGCCCCGAGCGGAAACCACCCTCACGGCGATCCCCGCCACGGAAGCCACCCTCACGGCGATCCCCGCCACGGAAGCCACCCTCACGGGGGGCGTCACCATCTCGACGGAAGCCGCCGGGTCGCCCGTCGCCGTCGCGGGGCCCCGAGCGGAAACCACCCTCACGGCGATCCCCGCCACGGAAACCACCCTCGGGGCGATCCCCGCCACGGAAACCACCCTCACGGGGGGCGTCACCATCCCGACGGAAACCACCCTCACGGCGATCTCCGCCACGGAAACCACCCTCACGGGGGGCGTCACCATCCCGACGGAAGCCGCCGGGTCGCCCGTCGCCGTCGCGCGGCCCCGAGCGGAAACCACCCTCCCGCCGGTCGCCGCCCCGGAATCCGCCGCCGTCGCGGCCACGGTCGCTGCCGTGGCCGCCGCGCGGACCGCCCCGGTCGTCACGATCTCCCCGGTACGGGGGACGATCGTCCCGCCGCGGGCCGGCGCTACGCCCCTGGGGACGGCCCGACCGGTCCTCGTCACGACGCGGACGGTCTCCGCCCTGCGGTTCTGAACTCACAGGTACATCCTTCCTCATTGCGCCACCAATGGCGCTACGCAGTCGAGGGCCGACCCGAATGGGCGGCCCTCGACTGGAAGATTGTCCGGCGGTGTCCTACTCTCCCACACCCTCCCGAGTGCAGTACCATCGGCGCTGGAGGGCTTAGCTTCCGGGTTCGGAATGTGACCGGGCGTTTCCCCTCCGCCATGACCGCCGTAACTCTA
>NZ_SMKN01000075.1 GCF_004348675.1 Micromonospora sp. KC606
CGGTGGCCCTCGCCAGTCGCGAGGCGGTGGCCCCGGATCGGTCGGACGCCCCGGCCGAGGTCTGGCGGGCGTACGCCCCGTACCTGGTGATCGTGGCGATCTTCGGCCTGTCGCAGGCGCCCGCGGTCGCGGACGCGCTCAACGCGGTCACCGTGACCTTCGACTGGCCGGGACTTCACCTGCTGACCGCCTCCGGCAAGCCGTCGTCGCTGCCTGTCTTCCGGCTCAACTGGCTCTCCTCGCCGGGCACGCTGCTGCTGCTGGCCGGCCTGGTCACGATGGCGATTCTGCGGGTCACGCCGCGCGCCGCGCTCGCCGCGTACGGGCAGACGCTGTCCTCGCTGCGCTGGGCAATCCTGACCGTCTGCGGGCTGTTGGCGCTGGCGTTCGTGATGAACGGCAGCGGGCAGACCGCGACGCTCGGCACCTGGATGGCCGGCGCCGGTAGCCTGTTCGCGCTGCTCTCGCCGGTGCTCGGCTGGCTGGGCGTGGCGCTCACCGGCTCGGACACGTCGTCCAACTCACTGTTCGGCGCGCTCCAGGTCACCGCCGCGCACCGCGCCGGCCTGGACCCGGTGCTGCTCGCCGCGGCCAACGCGTCCGGCGGCGTGGTCGGCAAGATGATCTCGTTGCAGAACCTGACGATCGCGGCGAGCGCGGTGGGGCTCAGCGGCCGCGAGGGCGACCTGTTCCGCCGCATGTTCGGCTGGAGCGTGGTGTTGATCTGCGCGATGGCGTTGCTGGTCGGCTTGCAGGCAACCCCGGTGCTGGGCTGGATGGTGCCGTAGCGGCGAACCGCCGCGCTCACCGCACCGAAGCACATGACCCACCTCCCCGGCGGGATTGCGCGGCCGGCATACCTAGAACTACTATGCATTGCAGTTCTAGGGATAGGTGGGTCAGATGCACATCACCAAAGACCTCGTCGCAGCCTCGGCCACACCGCTCGTGCTGGGGATCCTCGCCGAGGGCGAAAGCTACGGCTACGCGATTCTCAAGCAGGTCAACGACCTGTCGGGCGGGCAACTGGAGTGGACCGACGGTCTGCTCTACCCGCTGCTGCACCGCCTCGAGCGGCTCGGGCACGTCGAGTCGGACTGGCAGACCCCACCCGGGGGACGCCGCCGCAAGTACTACCGCATCACCGACCAGGGCCGCGCCGAGCTCGCCGAGCAGCGCCGCCAGTGGGCCACGGTCGTCGACGCCCTGCGGAGCGTCTGGAGCGCGACCCCGGCCATCACGCCGATCATGACACCGGCCTGGGAGGCGGGACGATGACCGTCGACAGCGAACTGGAGGGCCAGATCGCCGAGTGGCGGGCCTACATGGACCGCCGCCGGGAGCTGCGCCACACCGATGCCGAGGAGCTGGAAGACCACCTGCGCAGCCGGATCACCGAGCTGACCGAGGGCGGGCTTCGCACCGACGAGGCGTTCCTCATCGCCGTCAAACGCATGGGCAGCCTCGACGACCTGTCCCGCGAGTTCGCCCGCGAGCACTCCGAGCGGCTGTGGAAGCAACTCGTACTGCCCGCAGAGCCGGAGGCGTCCGCCGCCCGTACCCGCCGCGAGCTGCCGGTCATGGTCCTCTGCGCGGCCGTGGCGGCGCTGGCCATCAAGGTGCCCGGCCTCTTCGGGCTCGACATGTCCGACCACAACGGCAGCTTCTACGCGCGCAACATCAGCCTGTTCGCGCTGCCGGCGCTGGCCGCCTACTTCGCCTGGCAACGCAGGGCCGGCATCCGCCTCATCGGGGTGCTCGCGGCGCTGTTCGTCCTCGGCGCGGTCGCCGCGAACGCGTACCCGCTGGCCGACGACTCGCAGAGCATCGTCCTCACGGCGATCCACCTGCCGATCGCGCTGTGGTTGGTCGTCGGCGTCGCCTACGCCGGCGGCGACTGGCGTTCAAACCGGCGGCGGATGGACTTCATTCGGTTCACCGGGGAGTGGCTGATCTACTTCGCCCTCCTCGCGCTGGGCGGCGGCGTGCTCACCGCCTTCACGATGGGCACCTTCCAGGCCATCGGCCTCGATGCCGAGGGGTTCGTCAGCCAGTGGCTGCTGCCGTGCGGCGCCATGGCGGCGGTCGTCGTGTCGGCCTGGCTGGTCGAGGCCAAACAGAGCGTCATCGAGAACATGGCACCCGTGCTGACCCGCGTCTTCACGCCGCTGTTCGCCGCCACCCTGCTGGCCTTCCTGGTCGCCTTCATCTGGACCAACAACGGCATCGACGTCGAGCGCGACGTCCTCATCCTCTTCGACCTGCTGCTCGTCATCGTCCTGGGCCTGCTGCTGTACGCCATCTCCGCCCGTGACCTCACGGCCCGGCCCGGCCTCTTCGACCGCCTGCAACTCGTGCTCGTCGTCGCCGCCCTGGTCATCGACGTCCTCGTCCTGCTGGCGATCACCGGCCGGATCACCGAGTTCGGCTTCAGCCCCAACAAGACCGCCGCGCTGGGCGAGAACCTCATCCTGCTCACCAACCTGGCATGGTCGGCATGGCTGTTCCTCGGTTTCACCCGGGGCCGCCTGCCCTTCGCCCGGCTGGAACGGTGGCAGACCCGCTACCTGCTCGTGTACGCCGCCTGGGCCTGGACCGTCGTCCTCGCCTTCCCGCTGGTGTTCAACTTCCGCTGACCACGGTCACCGACCGCTGCGGCCCGGGTCCGGCGACCCGGGCCGCTGCGCGGCGTACCGGGATCAGTCGGCGGCCCGCCGGGCCCGGGCCCGGCGCTTTCCCTCGTGCATGGCCTGGACCCGGGCCACCGGAATGGTCCGCCCCTCAGCCACCAGGTCGGCGGGGAGGCGCTGCGGCGCGGGCATCGCCGCCGCCCACGGGTCGCGGTCGGCGAGCAGCTTGGGCACCGTCCGCACGGTGAGGTCGGCCGGAGTCACCGCGTCCAGGTCGTCCCAGGCCACCGGGAAGGAGACCGGCAGCCCCGGTCGTACCCGCGGGCTGTACGCGGCGACCACCGTCGCGCCGTGCGCGCGGGTCGCGTCGACGAAGACCCGGCCGCCCCGGTCCTCGCGGATGAAGGCGGTGGTCGCCAGCGCCGGGTCGAGGCGCTCGGCGTGCACCGCCAGGGCACGGGTGGCGGCGGCCGCCTCCTCGGCGGTGGTCGCCGCCACCAGCGGGACGAAGACGTGCAACCCCTTGGACCCGCTGGTCTTCACCGCTCCGGCCAGGCCCGTGTCGGCCAGCGCCCGACGGACCAGCGCGGCGGCCCCGACGACGAGCCCGAACGCCTCCCCCTCGGGCGGGTCGAGGTCGAGCACCAGGTGGGTCGGGTGCTCGGGACGTGCGACGGTGGACAGGGTGGGGTGGTACTCGACGGCCCGCTGGTTGGCGAACCAGAGCAGGGTGCGCCGGTCGTCGCAGAGGGCGTACGACACCTGCCGGTGGGACGCCTCCGCCCAGACGTCGGTACGGCGTACCCACTGCGGGGTGTACCTCGGCAGGTTCTTCTGCATGAACGGGCCCTGGCCGCGCAGCAGCCGAACCACCGACAGCGGCCGGTCGGCCAGGCCGGGCAGGATCCGCTCGCGGACCGCGTCGAGATAGTCGACGAGGTCGCGTTTCGTGACGTCACCGCCGGCGAGCAGCGGCTGGTCCAGGTTGGTCAGTCCGACCCCGTCGCGCGTCTCCTCGGTGCCACCCATCCGCTCACCCTGGCGGGCATGCCGGCCCGCCGCAAGCCGACGCGGCGGGCCGCCCGCGAACGGGTCGGCGGGCGGCCGGCGCAGCTCAACCGGCCGGCTCGGGTACGGCGGCCGCCGCAGCTCGGCCGACCGGCGCGGACACGGCACCCGGCGCGGACACCGGGCGGGTGGGCCGGCGCAGCGTCGCCAGCGCCACCAACAGCGCGGCGGCGACCAGGGCCGCGGCGACGGTGAACGCGGTCCGGTAGCCGGCGGCGAGCGCCTCCACCTCGGCCCAGCCCGCGCCCCGCAGGCCGTCGCTGCGCGCGGCGGCGAGGGTGGCCAGCGCGGCCAGCCCGAGCGCGCCGCCGACCTGCTGGGTGGTGTTGACCAGCCCGGACGCGAGTCGGCGTCGGCCGGGTCGGCGCCGGCCATGGCGAGGGTGGTGACCGCCGGCAGGGTCAGCCCGCCGGCCAGCCCGAAGACCAGCGTCGCCGGGAGCACGTCGGTCAGGTACCGGCCGTCGGCCGGCAGCCGGGCCAGCAGCAGGAACGCGAGGACCGCCAGGCCCAGCCCGGTGAGCAGCACGGCCCGTCCGCCGTACCGGGCGAGCAGCCGGCGGGCTTCGTCGCGGCGGACCGCCGCGACGGGTGCACGCGGTCAGACGGCCGACGGTTGCTTCTCCAGGTGGGCGCGTAGGCCCTCGCCCTCGATGTCGACGTTGGGCAGGACCCTGTCCAGCCCACGGGGAAGCCACCAGGCGGCGGTGTCGAGCAGCGACATCACCGCCGGGACGATGGTCATCCGGACCACGAACGCGTCGATGGCGACGCCGACGGCCAACGCGAAGCCCATCGACTTGATGACCGGGTCGTCGAGGAAGACGAAACCACCGAAGACCGAGATCATGATCAGCGCGGCGGCGGTGACCACCCGGGCGCCGTGCCCCATCCCGTTGATGGTGGCCTGCCGGGCCCCGTCCCCGTGCACGAAGTCCTCCCGCATCCGGGAGACCAGGAACACCTCGTAGTCCATGGCCAGGCCGAACAGGATGCCGATCAGCAGGATCGGCAGGAAACTGACCAGCGGGCCCGGGGTGTCCAGGCCGAGCAGGCCGGCGAGGTTGCCCTGCTGGAACACCCAGACGGTGATGCCGAAGGTGGCGGCGACGGTGAGCAGGAAGCCCAACGCCGCCTTGACCGGCACGAGGATCGAGCGGAACACCAGCATCAGCAGCAGGATCGACAGGCCGACCACGAGCAGCAGGTAGACCGGCAGCGCGTCGGTGAGCTTCTCGGAGACGTCGATGCCGATCGCGGTGACTCCGGTCAGCAGCACCTGGGCGCCGCCGATCGAACCGACCTTCCCACGGACGTCGTGGACCAGCGTCTCGGTGACCGCGTCGGTCGGCCCGGTCCTGGGGATCACGCCGAGCAGGGCGGTACGTCCGGACGGGTCGAACTGCGGCGGGCTCACGGCCAGCACGTTCTCCGTCCGCTGGAGCAGCGCGGTGACCTGGGGGACGGCGGCCTGGGTGGTCTGCGGCGAGTCGGCGGTGACGACGACCGCGAGCCGGCCCGTGAGGCCGGGGCCGAAGCCCTCCCGGATCAGGTCGTTGCTGACCCGGGCCGCGCTGCCCTGCGGCGCGGTGGCGGCGTCCGGCAGCGCGAGCCGCATGTCCTGGGCGGGCAGCGCGAGCAGCCCGAGGCCGAGCACGCCGGCCAGGATCACCGGGACGCGCAGCCTCGTCACCCAGCGCGCCCAACGGAACCCGAACCCGGAGCGGTCCTTGGTCGCCGGCACGGTGTGGTTGTCGCGCAGCCTGCGGGGGAGCACCTGCCGGCCGGCGAAGCCGAGCAGCGCCGGGGCGAGGGTGATGGCCACGAGCACCGCCACGGTGACGGTGCCGGCGGCGGCCAGACCCATCACGGTGAGGAACGGGATGCCGACCACGGCCAGGCCGGCCAGGGCGATGACCACGGTGGCGCCGGCGAAGACCACGGCGGAACCGGCGGTGCCCACGGCCCGGCCGACCGCCTCCTCCGGCGTCAACCCGTCGAGCAGGTTCTGCCGGTGCCGGGAGGTGATGAACAGCGAGTAGTCGATGCCGACGGCGAGACCGAGCATCAGGGCCAGGATCGGCGCGGTGCTGGTCAGCTCGGCGGCACCGCTGAGCGCGTACAGCCCGGCCATGCCGACGCCGACGCCGATCAGCGCGTTCAGCATGGTCATCCCGGCAGCGACCAGGGAGCCGAAGGTGATCACGAGGACGATCGCGGCGACCAGCACGCCCAGTGCCTCGGTGGAGCCGACCTCGGGCTCGGTGTTGAGCACCTCACCGCCCGGCGCCACCTGCCAGCCCTGTGCCTCGGCCCGCGCGCCGACCTTCTCGTACGCGTCGCGCTGGGCGTCGGTGATGTCGTCGGCACCGCTGGCGAACTGCACCTGGACCAGGGCGTACCGGCCGTCGGGGGAGAGCGCCTGGACCTGGAACGGGTCGACGGCGCCGACCACGCCGGGCAGGGTGGCCGCCTCCTGGACGACCTGCCCGACCACGGCCTGCCCCTCGGGCGTGCCGAGCTGGCCGGGGGCGGGTGCCTTCACCGCGATGGTGCCGGTGGCGCCGCTGGCCGCCGGGAACCGTTCGGCGAGCAGGTCGAGTGCCTGCTGCGACTCGGTGCCGGGCATGGTGAAGTTGCTCGCCATCGGGCCCTTCAGCGTCGCCGCGGCGAGGCCGAGGCCGACGAGTACGACGAGCCAGACGGCGACGACGAGTCGCCGGCGGCGCAGTGAGGCCCGGCCGAGCCGGTACAGCAGGGTCGCCATCAGAACCTTGTCCTCAGTGGTTGACGGTGGGGTCGAGAGGGGCGAGCACCCGGCGGGCGACGGCCAGCAGGGCGGGGCGCAGCTCGTCCTCGGGGACGTCGACGAACTCGGCACACGCCTCGGAGATTCCGGCGAGCAGCACCATGGCCGTGATTCGGTCCTCCAGCCTGCCGGTGTGGCCGGAGACCGCGTCGATCAGCCGCTCGGTGATCTGCTGGACGTGGGCGAAGGCCGGCTGTGCCAGCAGTTCGGGGAACTCCCCACGAAGCAGGGCGATCTCCCGGCGGAAGCGCACCGCGAGATCGACGAAGCCCTCCGCGCCGACGCGCTGGGCCTCGGCCCCGCCGACGGGGGCGAGCCGCTCGTCGAGCTGGCGCAGCACCTCCAGGGGCTTGCCCAGCAGCTCGGCGAGCAGGGCCTCCTTGCCCGCGAAGTGGTAGAGCACGGTCGCCTTGGAGCAGCCGACCTCGCGGGCGATGTCCTGCAACGAGGTGCCCCGGTAGCCGGTCACCGCGAACCGCCGGGCCGCCGCGGCCAGGATCTCGTCGTGCGTCTGCGGGGTGTCGCGTGCCATGCCCCCAGCATGCCTGACCGATCGGTCAGGGGCTGACCGATCGGTCAGAATGATCGGGTGGTGTTCGCCACACGGCGCTCAGTCGTCGCCGGCGCCGTGCTCCCGGTCGTACGCCGGACGCGCCGCGCTGATCGCCAACCGGTGCCGCTCGGCCCAGTCGGTGAGGGCCACCAGGGACTCGTAAAGCTCCAGCGCCATCGGGGTGGCGGTGTACTCGACCCTGGGTGGCACGGTCGGGTACACCTTCCGGTGCAGCAGGCCGTCCCGTTCCAGGTTGCGCAGGGTCAGCGTGAGCACCCCCTGCCGCCGGCGGCAGGGGGCTTCGCGGTCAGACGCCAGCCGGGTAGGTCTGCATCTCGCCCAGCGCGGTGCAGGCGGGCAGCGGGTGCAGGGCGGTGGTCTCGTCGCACCAGACGAAGGCGTCGTACCGGTCGGCCAGCCGGGTCGGCACGTAGTTGCCCCAGGACTCGTAGCTCGGGTCGTAGACCACCCCGATCGCCCGGTGGTCGATGGTGCTGGTGGCCCACTCCGGCTGGTCCGGGCCGCCGAAGACGAGCACCGCCCGCTCCGGCATCAGCTCGTGCAGCCGCCGCTCCAGCGAGCCCTCCCGGGCCGGCGGCACCACCATCGCCTCCGCCGGGGAACCCCAGCGCGGCGCCGCGATCACCGTCCCCCGGTAGCTGCCGAAGCCGACCAGCACGACCCGGTCCCGGCCCAGCCGTTCCCGGGCGAGCTGGCCGATGTTGACCATGCCGTCGGCGGCCATGTCGGTGGCCCGGGCGTCACCGACGTGGGTGTTGTGCGCCCAGACGATGCCCCGGGAGTTCGGGCCGTAGTGCTCCAGCAGCCGATCCAGTGTGTCGGTCATGTGCCGGTCGCGGACGTTCCAGGACTCCGGGCCGCCGTGCACCATGGCCCGGTAGTAACGTTCCGCGCCGGCCACCACCTCCGCGTTCTGCCAGGCCGCGAAGGCGTCCGGGCCGTCCGCCGCGGCGTGTTCCCGGGTACGCGTCAGCAGGCGCACCACCTCCTCCTCGCAGCGGGCGGAGACGAACCGGCTGGCCGCGCCGTACTCCTCGACCCGCCTGCCGTACGGCTCGAAGCATCGGTACGCGTCCTGCGCCGCCTCCAGCGAGCGGGGGTCCTCCTCGCCCAGGTAGTCGAGGATGGCCCGCATGGACTCCCAGAGGCTGTAGACGTCCAGGCCGTGGAAACCGGCCCGCTCACCCGCCGGGCGCGCCATGTTCCAGGCACGCAGCCAGCGGCAGAAGCGATCCACCTCGGCGTTCGCCCACATCCAGGTGGGCCAGCGCTCGAACCGCTCCAGTGCGCTCCGCGCGTCGGCCGCCCCGCCGGGAGCGCCGGTCACCGACCGGTTCACCCGGTCGCAGTCCGGCCAGTCCCCCTCCACCGCGACGAACGAGAAGCCCTGTTCGGCGATGAGCCGCCGGGTCAGCTGCTCGCGCAGCCGGTAGTAGTCGTAGCTGCCGTGCGTGGCCTCCCCGATCAGCACCACCCGGGCGTCCCGGACACGCGCCAGCAACGGGTCGAAGTCACTCGGCGCGCCGAGCCGCTGAACCAGCATGGCCTGCGGCTACCCGGGGGGTCGTCGGGCAAACCCGGCCACCCCCGGGCCACCGGGCCGGCCCCCGCTGCTTGAGGGCCGGCGCGACCGGCGCGCACGGGCCACCGGCGAACCGGCCGGACGGCCCGGCGGCGGCCCGTGCGGCGGCCCGTGTGACAACGGTGTGTCGGGCCACTGAGCGGGTAGCCGGCGGCATGACCGTCACCGGGGCGCAGTTGCAGGAGTACCTGACCGGGCTCGACTACCCGGTCTCCCGTGCGGATCTGGTCCGTCGGGCCCAGGAGAACGGGGCCAGCACCGAGCTGCTCCAGTTCCTGATGGCCCTGCCCGCCGAACAGTTCACCGACCCGGCGGAGCTGAACGACGCCCTCGCCACGCTGGACTGACCGGGGCCGTCGGCGCGGCGCCGTCGCGGCCGCGCCGCCCGGCGGGGCCCGAACCGGACGGGCGCTGCGCGGCGGCACCGGGGTCGACGGCGTGCAGCAGTCGGAACAGGACCAACCACTGTTCGGGCCAGACCAGCCCGACCGGTGTGGCCGGGTCGAGCCGGGCAGCCCGCAGCGCCCCGTCCACCCGGGGGTACGCCGTGCGCAGCGAGGCCGCCAGCGACCCGCCGACCCCGCCGAAGCCCCGCTCCACCATCCGCCGGTACGCCGGCAGCGACGCCGTCGGCAGCAGCGGCTCGGCCCGACGCTCGATGCGCAGGATGCCGCCGTCGACCGACGGCGCCGGCCGGAACGCGGAGCGGGGCACCCGGCCGGCGAGCCGCCAGTGGTGCTCGGGCCAGGTGAGCACCGTCAACCGGCTCCACCGACCGTGGTCACCGGTGCGCTTGCGGGCGTACTCCAGTTGGGTGAGCAGCGTCGCGGCGCGCAGCCGGGGCGCGGCCAGGCACCAGCGGACCACCGCCGCGGTCAGCGACCAGGGAATGTTGCCGACCACCGAGAACGGTTCGTCGGGCGGGGTGGCGGCGAGGAAGTCCTGCTGCCGGTGGGTGACCCGGGGCAGCGCCGCGCCGAGGGCGGCCAGATCCGGCGCGACCGCCGGGTCCACCTCGTACGCGATCAGCCGCCGGCACCGGGCGGCGAGCGGGCGGGTGAGCTGGCCGCGTCCGGCCCCCACCTCCACCAGCAGATCGTCGGGATTGGGTCGGGCCGCCCGGACCAGGCGCGCGACGGCGGCCGGGTCGGCGAGGAAGTTCTGGGACAGCACGCGACGGGACCGGTCGCGTGCGGTGGTACGGGGTCGGCGGGGCGCCACGCGGATCGTCCTGTCTGTCGCCGGTCGGCGACGGGTACGGACAGGCCACGCCACGGCGGGCCGGTCCGAGCGGTCGGGACTCGGACGGCCCTGGGGATCGACGCGGAGCACACCACGCGCCGCTGCCGCTGACCGCCGCGTACGCGAATTCCCGGGCGGCGCGATCGCGCCGCGTCGGGGTCACCCTCGTGTCGGCGGGGTGCGGAGTGCTCCGCAGCGGACGCGCGACTCGGGCGGACGGTGGCGGTGTGGGCGCGACCGGCCGACCCGCACGGCGGGCGGCGGTGTCGCGCGGGTCAGCTCAGGCGCGGTGGGCGTGCCGGCCGGCCAGGGCCGGGCGCCGGACTCGCGGACGGGCGACCAGAAGGAGGCCCCGCGTGGCCGGCGCGGCGGCCACGTCGATCAGGGCGTAGGCGCACATGCCGGCCAGGTTAGCCACCGGTCCGGTTCCCCGCGACGGAATATCGGCTCACCCGGCCCGGCCCCGGCTCAGAGTTCCATGGTGCGGCCGGCGCGGCGGGCGGCCTCGGCGGCGGCCAGGATCTCCACCACCTCCCGGCCGAAACGCACGTCGCAGCGGTGGTCGCGGGTGCCCGCGTCGATCTCCTCGATGAGTTGGTCGATCGCCGCGCCGAAGGCGGCCAGCACACTGCCGTCGCCGGGCGGGACGATCACGGCGCCGTTCTCCCCGAAGAAGACGAGGTCCCGGGTCGTCGCCTCGGGCGGCGCGTCCAGGGTGAGGGAGAGGGCGCTGGTCGCACCGCCGTCGTGGGTGAGCAGCAGGTGCACCAGGCCGCTCGGCCCGTCCATGGCGGCGACCCGGGTCACCCGACCGAGCACCGGCAGGATGATCGACAGCGCGTGCGGGCCGATGTCCCACAGCGCGCCGTGCTCCCGCCGCCACCGGGAGCCGCCGTACGGGCTGCCGGGCTGGTAGATCGAGGCGAACAACGTCGCCCGGGCGTGCTGCCAGCCACCGGCCGCCGCCGTCGAGGCGAGGAACCCGGTGATGTTGGGGTGGAACCGCTGGGTGAAGAAGACCACCGAGGCGACCCCGGACTGCTGCGCGGCGGCGACCACCCGGTCGGCGTCGGCCAGACCGAGGGCGAGGGGCTTGTCCAGCAGCAGGTGCCGGCCCGCGACGGCGGCGCGGACGGCGATGTCGGCCTGCACGTCCGGCGGGAGCGCGACGGCCACCGCGTCACAGGCGTCGAGCAGGGCGTCGACGTCGTCGTACGCCGGCACACCGTGCCGGCCGGCCAGTTCGGCGACCTTCTCCGGGTTGCGCCCCCAGACCCCGACGAGTTCGGCGTGTGGGTGCGTATCGATCGCCGCCGCGTGCGTCTCCGCCGCCCAGTGGCCGGTGCCGAACAAACCGAACCGCAACACGAGGTACCCCCGGTGTCGTCGTCGGCCACGGCGATCCCGCGGCCCGTGGTCCATCACGCTAGTCGCCGTTCCCGCCCCGCCGCAGCCGACGTGGCGGGGCCGTCCGTCCGGCGACCGGGCCGGCGGCGGGTGGGTCGCCGGTCAGTACGCTGTCCCGGTGACCGAGACCGGGACCGGACGCCCCCGATGACCAGCGCAGCCTCGACCGGCTCGCCGGTGGACGGGATCCTCTCGACGGCAACGATCGTACTGTCGCTCGTACTCGCGCTGTGGAGCCTGGTGGCGGCGGTGCGCCACCGGCCACCGGACCGTTCGCAGTTCGTCGGCCTCGCTGTCCTGGAGTGCGCGCTGCTCGTGCTGGCCGTGGTGGCGCTGGTCGGGCTCGGCCGGGGTGAGCGGCCGGGCGAGCCGGGCGCGTTCTTCGGCTACCTGGTGACGCTGGTCTGTCTGCCGCCGCTGGCGTGGGTGCTGGCGAGGATGGAGCCGACCCGGTGGGGTTCGGCGATCGTCTGCGCGGTCTGCCTGGTCACCCCGGTGGTGGTCGTCCGGCTCCAGCAGACCTGGGCGGTCGTCGGTGGCTGACGCCGGCGCTCCGGCCGGGCGGCTGGCCACCAACTCCGGCCCCGGCCGGCTGCTGATCGCGGTCTACATCCTCTTCGCCATCGCCGCAACCTCGCGGGCGGGGTTACAGATCGCCACGAGGTTCGACGAGGCGCCGGTGGCGTACCTGCTCTCCGCGCTGGCCGCGCTGGTCTACATCGTGGCCGCCCTCGGGCTGGCCCGGGCCGGGCACGCCGGCCGTCGGGTCGCGCTCGCCTGTTGCTCGGTGGAGCTGGCCGGGGTGCTGGGCGTCGGCGTGCTCAGCCTGGTCGACCCGGGCCTCTTCCCGGACGAGACGGTCTGGTCGGGCTTCGGCAACGGGTACGGCTACGTCCCGCTGGTCCTGCCGGTGCTCGGCCTGCTCTGGCTCTGGCGCACCCGCCACGCCCTCCGCTGACGTCCGGGGGCGCGACACCCTCGGCCGGCGGTCAGCCCCGGGGGCCGCCGGCGACGTAGATGACCTGGCCGGAGACGAAGGAGGCCCCCTCGCTGGCCAGGAACGACACGGTGTGCGCGACGTCCTCGGGCCGGCCGGTGCGACGGACCGCGGTCTCGGCGGCGGCGTGCTGCTGGAGCGCCTCGAAGTCGACCTTCATCCGGGCGGCGGTGGCGGCGGTCATGTCGGTGACGATGAAGCCGGGCGCGACCGCGTTGACCGTCACGCCGAACGGACCCAGCTCGATGGCGAGGGTCTTCGTGAAGCCCTGGAGGCCGGCCTTGGCCGCCGCGTAGTTCGCCTGGCCCCGGTTGCCCAGCGCCGAGGTGCTGGAGAGGTTGACGATCCGGCCCCACCGTTGCTCGACCATGTGCTTCTGGGTGGCCTGACTGAACAGGAAGGCGCCCCGCAGGTGCACGCCCAGCACCGTGTCCCAGTCGGCGTCGGTCATCCTGAACAGCAGGTTGTCGCGGAGCACGCCGGCGTTGTTGACCAGGACGGTCGGTGCGCCCAGCTCGGCGGCGACCCGCTGCACGGCGGCCTCCACCTGGGCCCGGTCGGAGACATCGGCCCCGACGCCGAGAGCACGGCCGCCCGCGGCGGCGATCGCCTCCACCGTCTCGGCGGCGGCCGGCTCCTCGATGTCGACCACGGCCACGGCCATGCCGTCGGCGGCCAGCCGGCGCGCGGTTGCCGCGCCGATACCGCGCGCGGCTCCGGTCACGATGGCGACGCGGGGCTCCTCCGACATGATTACCTCCCGGTAACTTGTGGCTCGTCGACGGAGCTTAACCCAGGAGCACGCCGACGGGTCGGCCCCGCAATCAAGATCCACTGCCCGGTCGCGGGTGTCAGACCTCGCCGCGGCAGAGCCGGATCCAGCGGTAGCCGTACCCGGCCACCTTGAGGCTGTCCAACTTGCCCACCTCGCCGTACCCCCGGTCGGACAGCACGTCGATCGGCAGGTCCGCCTCGGGGGCGAGGACGCCGAGGTCCACCTCCACGTCGTCGGTGCCCAGGTTGTGCAGGAAGACCATGGTGCCGGTGGGCCCGTCCGCACGGTGGGCCAGCACTCCGCGCGGCATCGGCACGTCGATGTGCGTGGTGGAGCCCGACCCGATCTCCGGGGCCTCCCGCAGCGTACGGATCATCCGCTCGAACCAGCCCAGCAGCGACTTCGGGTCGCGGCGCTGGGCGGTGACGTTGACCTGCTGGTAGCCGAACTCCCCCTGGGCGACCACCGGCCGGACCAGCTTGTCCGGCTCGGCCGTGGAGAACCCCGCGTTCTCCCGGTACGACCACTGCATCGGGGTGCGGATCGCGTGCCGGCCGGGCAGCGACAGGTCCTCGCCCATGCCGATCTCCTCGCCGTACCGCAACACCGGCGTCCCGCGCAGCGAGAACTGGAGCGCGTACGCCAGCTCGATGCGCCGCCGGTCGTTGCCGAGCATCGGGGCGAGCCGGCGCCGGATGCCCCGGTCGTAGATCCGCATGTCCTCGTCCGGACCGAACTGCGCGTACACCTCGTTGCGCTGCTCGGCGGTGAGCCGGGACAGATCGATCTCGTCGTGGTTGCGCAGGAAGGTGGCCCACTGCCCGCCGGTCGGCAGCGTCGGCGTGTCCCGCAGCGCCTCGACCACCGACTCCGGATCCTGCCGGGCCAGGGCGAGCATGAGCCGCCCGTTGAGCATGAAGTCGAAGAGCATGTGGATGCGGTTGCCGGAACCTGCCTGGTCACCGAAGAAGGCGGGCAACTGGTCGGGCTCCACGTTGGCCTCGGCGAGCAGGACCGCGTCGCCGCGTCGCCACTGCACGTGCTGGCGCAGCTCGGTGAGGAACTCGAAGTCCTTGGACGAGTTCGGGTTGTTCGGTTCGGTCAGCTCGATGATGAACGGCACCGCGTCCATCCGGAAGCCGGAGACGCCGAGCTGGAGCCAGAACGAGACGATCTTCTTGATCTCCTCGCGGACCTTCGGGTTCGCGATGTTTAGGTCGGGTTGGTAACGGTAGAACCGGTGGTAGTACCAGGCCTTGGCGGTCCGGTCGTAGGTCCAGGTCTCGTGCTGCTCGCCCGGGAAGACCATGCCCTGGTGCCGGTCGGCGGGCTCGTGCTCGGACCAGACGTACCAGTCGCGGTACGGCGAGTCGGGCGAGGAGCGGGCGGACAGAAACCACGGGTGCTCGTCCGAGGTGTGGTTGACCACCAGGTCGATGATCACCCGGATGCCCCGGTTCCGCGCCTGGTGCAGCAGCTCGGCGAAGTCACCGAGGGTACCGAAGCGTGGGTCGACGTTGTAGAAGTCGGTGACGTCGTACCCGTCGTCCTTGTTCGGCGACGGATGGATCGGGTGCAGCCACAGGCAGGTCACCCCGAGCCGGGCCAGGTAGTCGAGCCGGCCGGTCAGTCCCCGGATGTCACCGAACCCGTCGCCGTCGGAGTCCGCGTACGTGTCGATGTCGAGGCAGTAGACGACGGCCTCGGAGTACCACCTGTCACCCATGCCGGCCTTATGTCTCCGATCCGCCGTCCCGGCAAACGCGAACAGTCGGCCAGCCCGAGGGTGACGGCGGGGAGGCTGTGCCCGGACGCCGCCGGGTGGGTACGGTGCCGGCATGGTGGAGCACACGCGGGCAGCACCCCGGGACGTCGACTGGAACGCTGGCGAGTGGTTACACGCCCCGGTCCGGGTGGCGCGGACCGACGGCGGTGACCTGCTGGTGGAGCCGGGCGCGAAGACGGACTTCTGGCGGCACACCAGCTACGGCTTCGTGCACGACGACGGGCCGGCGCTGCTCGCCCCGCTGCCGGCCGGCAGCGCCGTCGAGGTGAGCTTCCGGTTGGACTACGCCGAACAGTTCGACCAGGCCGGGGTGCTGGTTCGGGTGGACGAGCGGAACTGGGTCAAGGCCGGGGTGGAGGTCAGCGACGGCCAGCCGCAGGTGGGGGCGGTGGTGACCCGGGAGGTCTCGGACTGGTCGGTGGCCCCGGTGCCCGAGTGGTCGGGGCGGGAGGTGACCGTGCGGGCCAGCCGGGACGGCGACGCGCTGACCGTCCGGGCCCGGGTGGCCGACGAGCCGTGGCGGCTGGTCCGGCTAGCCCCGCTCGCGCCGGAGGTAGCGACGCTGGCCGGGCCGTTCTGCTGTTCGCCGACCCGGGGCGGGTTGACCGTCCGGTTCACCGGCTGGCGGCGGGGGCCGGCGGACCGGGCGCTGCATCCGCAGGACTGAGCCCGAAATCAGTGGACGCGGTCACCGCGAGGTGTGGCCGAGGGGCTGTGGGGGTACTACGTTCCGATCCCGGCAGTTCCTGCGGAAGGACGCCCGTGGCGCATGCCCAGAACGTCGACCCGAGCCAGTTCAGCGGGCTGACCGGGTGGGTGGCCGGCGTCATCGACTCGCTCGGTGCGTTCGGGGTGGCCGTCCTGGTGGCCCTGGAGAGCATCATCCCCCCGATCCCCAGCGAGATCGTGTTGGCCATGGCCGGCTACCTGTCCAGCGAGGGCCGGTTCCCCCTGGTGCTGATCGTGCTGGCCGCGACGGCCGGCTCGCTGGGCGGCGCGCTGGCGCTCTACTGGATCGGTGCCGTCCTCGGGGAGGACCGGCTCAAGCGCTGGTTGGACCGGCTTCCCCTGGTCGACCTGGGCGACCTGGAGAAAGCCGACCGCTGGTTCGAGCGGTACGGCCGGTGGGCGGTGCTGATCGGCCGGCTGATGCCGGTGGTACGCAGCCTGGTGTCGGTCCCGGCCGGCGCGAACCGGATGCCGTTGGGCGAGTTCGTGCTGCTCACCACGCTGGGCAGCGGGGTGTGGAACACGTTGATCGTCGGCGCGGGCTACGCGCTCGGCACCCGCTGGTCGGACGTCGACCGGTACAGCAGCTGGTTCAACTACGCCATCTTCGCGGTCTTCGCCTTCATGGTCGCCAGTTGGACCGTTAAGAAGGTACGCCGACGGCGGGCCCGGCGGGAGCGGGACTCCGTGGCCACCGGCCGCTGACCGGCGCCGCCGCTGACCGGGTCGCCTCCCGGAGGCGACCCGGCCGCCTCGTCACGCCTCGGCGGGAACCGGCCGCGGTCGGCGCAGCACCGTCTGCTCCGCCACCGTCAACGCCGTCGTGGTCACCAGGTAGAGCACCGCCGCCAGCGGCACCACCAGTGCGACCAGCACCGTCCCGTACGGCAACAGCGGGATCAACCGGCCCGCCACCGCCGCGCCCGGCCCCTCGGTCGGAGTGGCGGCCAGCGTGCGCCGCGACCGCCGGGACAGCAACCAGGCCAGCCCCGTCAGCGCCACCAGCAGCACGCCGAGGACCGGCAGCGCCGCGCCGGTGAACCCGTCGGTCAGCTGCCAACCCAACGGCACACCCGCCAGCGGTTCGGCGAGCAGCCCCGCGTGGCCGTTGCCCAACGCGAAGAGCCGGTACATGACCAGGAAGAACGGTGCCTGCAACAGCGCCGGCAGGCAGCCGGCCACCGGGGAGGCACCCGCCCGCCGGTAGAGCGCGAACAACTCGCGTTGGAGGGTGGCGGGATCCTCGGCGTACCGCTGTCGGAGCGCACGGACCTCGGGGGCGAGCGCCGCGCGGCGCCGCTCCCCGCGAACCTGGGCCAGGGTGAGCGGCGAGATCAACAGGCGGACGACGACGGTGAACAGGACGATGGCGGCGGCCGTGGACGCCCCGCCGGCGAGCGGCGCGAGCAGCTCGGAGAGCCAGGTGACGGCGGCGCCGGCGGCGCTCACCGCGTCGTGCACGGGTGAGAAGGCGAGCATGGGTTGACCCCTCGGTCCGGTTCCGGGTGTCCCACGGCGGGGACGGATGACGACGGAACCGGTCGGGCGGGGGCGCGGAATCAGCCCGCCGCCGGGCACCACCCGACCGGGAGGACCGGCCCGGGCGCCCGGGGCCGCGGACGACCCGCCGCGTCCGGGTCGACCTGGCGCGGGACCCGCCGCCGCGCCCGGTCCCGCAGCGCCACCGCGCGACGCACCCCACGGGCCGGCCCGCCGGGCAGCCGCGGACACGCCGCCACCAGCGCCGTGAGCAGCAGCGCGGCCACCACGGCCGCGCCGGCCAGCAGCTCGGTCGGCCGGTCCGCGAGCAGCGTCAGCTCGGCGAGCGCGTACGCCCACAGACCCGTCACCGCCAGCAGCAGACCCGGCACGGCACCAGCCTAGGGGTCGCCGTCCACCGAGCCGTCCGATCGCGACACGCGGCCCGACGCGCCGGGCCGCGTTTCCGCTCCTGACCACCCTGGGTAACCAGAACCCGACCGGCCAGGACACCCCCGCCGGCACGAAACGGACGGTGACGTGATGACCAGCCAGGTGGCGGAGGCGACGACGAGCCCGCACGGCACCGACCTGCTGACGGTCGGCGTGGAGGAGGAGTTCCTGCTCGTCGACCCGAACACCGGGGCCGCCGTGCCCGCCGTCGATCTGGTCATGGAGCAGGTGCCGCCGGAGCTGCGCGGCCAGGTGCAACGGGAGTTCCAGACCAGCCAGATCGAGATCGGCAGCCCGCCCGGTCTGGAGCTGAGCTCCATCCGGCACTCCCTCGGGATGCTGCGTGCCGAGCTGGCCGACGCCGCCGAACGGGCCGGTGTACGGCTGCTCGCCATCGGCACCGGCCCGGTGGAGGGCCCGGTTCCGCCGGTGGTCGACAAGCCCCGCTTCGACCGGATGATCGAACGGTTCCGGCTGCTGGTGCCCGGCCCCGGCAACAACGGCATGCACGTGCACGTCGGGGTGCCCGGCCCGGACCCCGGGGTGCAGGTGCTCAACCACGTCCGGCCGTGGCTGCCGGTGCTGCACGCGGCCACCGCCAACTCGCCGTTCGCCGGCGGCACGGACACCGGGTACGCGAGCTGGCGCTCGGTGGAGTGGGAACGCTGGCCGTCGGTGGCCCCGACGCCGTACCTGGCGTCACACGAGCACTACCAGCGGCTGATCCGGCAGCTCATCGCCAGCGGCGTGATGCTCGACGAGGGGATGCTCTACTGGTATGCCCGGCTGTCGGCCAAGTATCCGACGGTGGAGATCCGCATCGGCGACGTCTGTCCCTCGGTGGACGACGCGGTGCTGGTCGCGGCCCTGGTCCGGGCCCTGGTGGCGACCGCCATGGCGGACATCGCCGAGGGGCGGCCGGCGACCAACACCGAGCATCACCTGCTGGTCGCCGCGCACTGGCGGGCCGCCCACGACGGGCTGGAGGGCGACGGCGTGGACGTCGCCAACGGCGAGCTGCGGCCCGCCTGGGAGCTGCTGGACGAGCTGGTCGACCGGGTTCGCCCGGCGCTGGACTGCCACGGCGACCTCGCCGAGGTGACCGACCTGCTCGGCGGGCTGCGCCGGCACGGCACCGGCGCCGCCCGGCAGCGGGCCGTGTACGCGCGCACCGGCCGGCTGGAGGATGTGGTGGCCGACGTCGCGCGGCAGACCCGAGGCTGATCATTCCGTGGGAGACTGGGCACCGTGGCGCAGCGGCTGATCGTCATCGGCGGGGACGCCGCCGGGATGGCGGCGGCCTCGCAGGCCCGCCGCCGCCGGGGTCGCGACGACCTGGAGATCGTCGCCTTCGAACGGGGGCACTTCACCTCGTACTCGGCGTGCGGCATCCCGTACTGGATCAGCGGCGTCGTCAAGGAGCGCGACCAACTCATCGCCCGCGATCCGGCGACCTTCCGCGACGAGTTCGACATCGACGTGCGGCTGCGCACCGAGGTCACCGGCATCGACCTGGGCCGCCGCGAGGTGGTCGCCCGGGACCTGGACCGTGGCGGGCAGCTCCGCGAACGGTTCGACACCCTGGTGTACGCCACCGGCGCGCTCCCGGTGCGGCCGGACTGGGCGGACGACGGGGTCGCCGGGGTGTTCGGCATGCAGACCCTCGATGACGGCGCCGCGCTGCGCGAGTGGCTGGACGCCGAGCCGCGGCCCCGCCGGGCGGTGGTCGTCGGCGGCGGCTACATCGGGGTGGAGTTGGCCGAGGCGCTGATCCGGCGCGGTCTGACCGTCACGCTGGTGGAGCAGGGCGAGCAGCCGATGTCGACGGTGGATCCGGACATGGGCGCCCTGGCCGCCGACGCGATGCGCACGGTCGGCATCGACGTCCGGACCGGTGTCGAGGTGACCGGGGTCGAGGAACGCGACGGCCGGGTGTCCGCGGTGGTCACCGCCGACGGGCCGATGCCGGCCGACGTCGTGGTGCTGGGTCTCGGGGTACGCCCGAACACCACCCTCGCCGGGGCCGCCGGCCTGCCGCTGGGCCCCTCCGGCGGGGTCCGGGTGGACCGGCGGATGCGGGTGCCCGGGGTGCCGGACGTCTGGGCTGCCGGCGACTGCGTGGAGACGCTGCACCGGGTCAGCGGGCTGCCGGTGCACATCCCGCTCGGCACGCACGCCAACAAACAGGGCCGGATCGTCGGGATCAACATCGGCGGCGGGTACGCCACCTTTCCCGGCGTGGTCGGCACGGCCGTGACGAAGGTCTGCGACGTGCAGGTGGGGCGGACGGGCCTGCGCGAGCGGGACGCCAGCGCCTCCGGCTTCGAGTTCGTCTCGGTGATCGCCGAGTCCACCAACCGGGCCGGCTACCACCCGGGCGCCGAGCCCATGACGATCAAGCTGATCGCCGAGCGCCCCACCGGCCGGCTGCTCGGCGCGCAGATCGTCGGCCGCTGCGAGGCTGCCAAACGGATCGACGTGCTGGCCGTGGCGCTCTGGAACGGCATGACGGTGGACGAGATGACCGCGCTCGATCTCGGCTACGCCCCGCCGTACGCGCCGGTCTGGGACCCGGTGCTGGTCGCCGCCCGCAAGGCCGTCGACGTCCTCGCCGAATCGGGTCGCTGACCGCTGCGCCGGTCGTCGACGGCGACGCCCGTTGCCGCTTCGACGACGAGGAACGCGCCCGGAGGCTCAACCAGCGGCAGCGCGTCGGCCTCTTGGCCGGCATTTTCGTGTCGAACCGTTGACGCCGTTGTTAACGCACACATATCTTCTGGTCAATTTCACGGGGCGGTGTCCAAGCCGGTTTTGCCCGCATCACCCAACGAAGGGACGCTCATGGTTCGTCGTGCCCCGCTCGTGTTCCTCGCCGTGTCCGCCGTCCTCACCGCGCTGCTCGCCGGGGTTGTGCCGGCTCACGCCGCCCCGGTCACCGTCACCAACGCGACGCAGTTCACCGACACCACCGGCGCCCTGGTGCACGCCCATGGCGGGGGCGTGATCAAGGTCGGGTCGTACTACTACTGGTTCGGGGAGAACCGTAACGCCGACAACACCTTCCGGTACGTCTCGGCGTACCGCTCCACGGACCTGAGGACGTGGGAGTTCCGCAACCACGTGCTCACCCAGGCCACCGACCCCGAGCTTGCCGTCGCGAAGATCGAGCGCCCGAAGGTCATGTTCAACAGCGCCACCGGCAAGTACGTCATGTGGATGCACAAGGAGAACGGCAGCGACTACAGCCAGGCCCGCGCGGCGGTCGCCGTCTCCGACACCGTCGACGGTGACTACGCCTGGCGGGGCAGCTTCCGGCCGCTGGGCCACATGTCCCGGGACATCACCGTGTTCACCGACGACAACGGCGCCGGCTACATGATCTCGTCCGCCCGGAACAACTACGACCTGCACATCTACCGGCTCACCGCCGACTACCAGGGCATCGGCAGCCTGGTGGCGAACCCGTGGCCGGGCGGCCACCGCGAGGCGCCGGCGATGTTCAAACGCAACGGCGTCTACTTCATGTTGACCTCCGGCGCGACCGGCTGGAACCCGAACCAGCAGCAGTACGCCACCGCGACCAGCCCCGCCGGCCCGTGGACCGCCATGGCCGACGTCGGTGATCACATCGCCTACGGCTCCCAGACCGCGTACGTCCTGCCGGTCCAGGGCACCTCGGGCACCTCGTACCTGTACCTGGGCGACCGCTGGGGCAACTCCATGGGCGGCACGGTCAGCGACTCACAGTACGTCTGGCTGCCGCTGGCCTTCCCGACCTCGCGCACCATGACCCTGCCGTGGTACCCGCAGATCTCCATCGACACCTCGACCGGCGCCGTCACCGGCGTGGGCGGCGGCCCGTACCACCACATCATCGCCCGCCACAGCGGCAAATGCGTCGACGTCTCGGACAACTCCGCCACCAACGGCGCCGCCATCCTCCAGTACACCTGCGACAGCGACCTCAACCAGCAGTGGCGGCTCCAGGACGCCGGTGGCGGCTACCACCGCATCCTCGCCCAACACAGCGGCAAGTGCCTCGACGTCTCCGACGCCGCCACCACCAACGGCGCCCGCGTCATCCAGTGGACCTGCGGCAGCGGCAGCAACCAGCAGTGGCGACTCGACGACCTGGGTAACGGCTACCACCGGCTCGTCGCCCGCCACAGCGGCAAGTGCCTCGACGTCTCCGACAACACCACCACCAACGGCGCCCGCCTCATCCAGTGGACCTGCGGCACCGGCGCCAACCAGCAGTTCCAACGCCACGTCGCCTGACCGGCACGCACCACCCCGGGCAACGGGGCCGGACCGGAGAGAGACATCCCGGTCCGGCCCCGTCCGCGTCGCCGCGCACCGTGGGTTCGTTGTCGGTGGGCGCGGTTAGCGTGTGCGTGCTGTCAGCGGTTGCGGACCTTCCCCCCCCCTCGGAGGCATCTGATGTCGCAGGAGACGACCTACCTCGAACTGTCCGAAGTGGACGGTGGAGCGCACAAGTTCTACGAGGTCGTGGTGGCGGACACCGCGCTGACCGTTCGCTACGGCCGGATCGGCGACCAGGGGCAGGTGAAGACCACCAGCTACCCGGACAACGCCCGCGCCCGGGCCGCCGCCGCCAAGAAGATCGGGGAGAAGATCCGCAAGGGATACGCCCCGGCGGTGCGCGGCGCCCGACAGAAGCGGGCGGTGTCCCGTCGGCAGATCGTCAGCACCCGTTCCACCGCCCGCACCGCCCCGGTGCTCTGGCGGTACGACTCGGGCGCGCCCGCGTTCGGCATCTTCGTCGACGGGCGGACCTGCATGGTTGGCAACGAGCACGGGGTGATCACCACCCTGGATCACGACGCGCGGCTGCTCAACCAGGTCCGGCTCCCCGACGGGGTGAAGTGCATCGTCGCCGACGACGACTGGATCTACGCGGGCTGCGACGACGGCAACGTCTACGACCTGTCCGGCAAGGTGCCCCGGGTGGCGTACGCGGTCGCCCCCGACATCGACATCTACTGGCTGGACATCCACGACGGGGTGCTGGGCGTCTCCGACCGCGAGGGCGGCATCGCCGCGATCGACCACGAGGACGAGTTCCTGTGGCGCCGACCGGGGCGCGGCCGCTCCGCCTGGATGGTCCGCTGCGACCGGGACGCCCTCTACCACGGCCACTCCCAGGGGGTGACCGGCTGGGACTGGCGTACCGGGCAGGAGCTGTGGCACACCCGCACCGGGGCGGTGCTCTTCGGCTGGCAGGAGTCCGACGCCGTCTTCGCCGGCACCGGCACCCGCGAGGTGGTGCGGCTGCGCAAGGACGGGCGGGCCGAGCGGACGTACCGGTGTGACGCCGCCGTGTTCTCCTGCGCCACCGCCGAGGGCGGCCGGTACGTCTTCGCCGGTGACAGCGCGTCCTCGATCTACTGTTTCGACGCGGCCGGCAACCGGCTGTGGAAGCTCGGCACCGGCTGTGGCTCCGCGTACTCCATGCAGTACCACCGCGAGCGGCTCTTCGTCGTCACCACCAGCGGCCACCTGGCCTGCATCGACGCCAGCGAGCCGGCGATCCGGGCCGCCGAGGCGGGCAGCGTGCCGGAGGTGGTGGACGTCAAGGCCCCCGCCCGGCTCCCCGAACCGGCCGCGTGGTCCACCGTGGAGGTGACCAGCGACGACCGGGGCGGCGTGGTGGTGCAGTGCGTCGAGGACGGCGGCCGGCTACGCATCCACGTCCTCTCCGAGGGTTACCACCGGGACTGGTCGGTGCAGTTCCCCAAGGGCATCCGGGAGCCGGGGGTGCGCTACCTGGTCACCGGGGTCCGCGAGGCGGGCCGGGGCGGCTTCTACCGGGCGTACGGGGACATCCGCCGGCTACGGTGAGCCGACCCGCCGCCGCAGCGCGGCGGGTCGGCGGCCGGCTCCGTGGCGACACGCCGGCCGGTTCCCGTGGTCCACAATTGCTCGGTGGAGATCCCCAAGGGGCTGTCGTGGGTGCGCGGAAAGCCGGCCGGGCGGGAGTGGCTGGCGACACTGCCCGACCTGCGCGAGGCGTGCGCGCGGCGGTGGTCGCTGCGGCTCGGGCCGCCCTACCCGTACGCCTTCGCCTCGTTGGCCATGCCCGCGGAGCTGCCCGACGGCACCCCGGCGGTGCTGAAGCTCCAGTGCCCCGACGCGGACAGCGTCCACGAGGCCGAGGCCCTGGCCGCCTGGGACGGCGACGCGGCGGTCCGCCTGCTCGGCCACGACCCGCAGCGCCGGGCACTGCTGGTGGAACGGTGCCGGCCCGGCACTCCCCTGCACGACCTGCCACCCGACGAGGCGCTGGACGTGGTGGCCGGGCTGCTGCCGAGGCTGTGGCGCCCGGCCGGCGCGCCGTTCACCCCGCTCGTCGAGGAGGCCGTCGGGTGGGTCGCCCGGCTGCCGGAGAGGTGGGAGCAGGCCGGCCGCCCGTACGAGCGGCGGCTGCTGGACGAGGCGGTGGGGCGGCTCACCGAACTCGTCGCCGACCCGGGTGAGCCGGTGCTGGTCAGCCAGGACCTGCACGCCGGCAACGTGCTCCGGGCCGGCCGGGAGCCGTGGCTGGTGATCGACCCGAAGCCGCTGGCCGGCGAGCGCGAGTTCTCGGCGGTGCCGATCGTGCGCGGCCCCGAACTGGGGCACTCGCCCGAGGCGGTGCGCCGCCGGCTGGACCGGATCACCGGCACGCTGGGGCTCGACAGGGAGCGGGTGCTCGGCTGGGCTCTCGGCCACTGCCTGCTCTGGGCCACCGATGGGACGACGGTGTTCCCCCAACAGATCGAGGTGGTCCGCTGGCTGGCGACCTCCCCCTGACCCACC
>NZ_SMKN01000076.1 GCF_004348675.1 Micromonospora sp. KC606
CGGCCCCCGGGGGGAGTCAGGTCAGCAGACGCCGGCCTTCTTGACGTAGCAGATCGCCCGCGACGTCGAGGTCACGCACGCGCCGTTGCAGTTGTAGTAGCCCTGCCGGTAGCGGCGAAAGTAGTCGCCGCCCGAGCAGTAGCCGTCGGACGCGACGCACGAGCACTTCTGGCCGTTCTCCGGCACGCAGGCGCCGGCCACCTCGCGGCCGAGCACCTTGCCGAGGACGGCGTCGCCGACGCGGGTGATGATCTTGGTCATGGCAGACCTCCTTTGTGGGTGGTTGCCGATCACTGTGCTGGTCGCCGCTGCGCTTGCCCTGCGCTTCTACTGCGCGCGCGCTGCGTCCCGCCAGTGGGTTAGCCGTTCGCGCAGGTCATCGGCGTACGCGGCGTTGAAGTGCTCGAAGATGCGCAGCGCCTCGTCGCCCAGCACGACGGCCCGGTCGTGCCTGTCCAGGGCGGCCTGCGCCCGCGCCAACAGGCTCAGCGAGTTCGCGAGCGGGAACGGCTGCCCGATGCCGCGCAGCATCGCCACCGAGCCCTCCAGTTCGGCCACCGCCTGACCTGCGTCGCCCTCCTCGAGGTGCACCTTCCCGAGCAGCCGGCGGGAGATCGCCTCGCCCCACTCGTGGCGCATCTCGCGGAACGCCGACACCGTACGGGTCAGCAGCCGGCGTGCGGAGGCGCTGTCCCCGGAGGCGAGATGCGTCGCGGCCAGTGCTTGCTCGGCGGTGGTCACGCTCATCCGGTCACCGAGCCGGCGAGCAGCGGTCACCGCCTGCCGCAGGTGCTCCAGCGCCTGCGGCCACTGCTCGGCATGCCGATGCAGCAGCCCGATGCTCTCCCGCGCGAGCGCCTCGCCCCACAGGTCGCCGCCATCCTCGAAGAGCCGCAGGGCCGCGGCGTAGGCGGCGTGGGCGAACGGGGAGGTGTGCTGGTACTGCCCGTGCTGCATGCCGAGGGCCAGCAGCACGTGCCCGCCGACCGGGCCGACCGGCCAGTGCGCGGCGCACAACCGCACCATCAGCAGCAGCGCGGCGTCCGCCTCCCGCAACCGACCGAGCTGACGGCAGCACAGCGAGTAGCCCTGCAACGCGACGAGCCGGTGTGCCAGCTCGCCGAGATCATCACGGCGCTGCCCGCCCAGCGGCCCGCGGCCGTCGCGGTGTGCCGCGCGCAGCAGCGGAACGGCTTCAGCGTGCCGGTTCAACATCCGGTAGGCCGTGCCCAGGTGGAGCCGCAGCGACATCCGGGTCGGCAACGGCAGGTCGGCGTGGCGGTCGAGCACGCCACGCAGGCAGTCGACGAACTCGGGCAGGTGTTGGCTGCGCATCATCGCGAAGTTGCCCATCGTGCAGGCCAGCCGTCCGGCCAGGTCGACCGCGCCCAGCCCCAGCAGGTCCCGCACCGCCGCGACGAGGTTCTCCAGCTCTGCCTCGAACCAGTTCACGGCGTCCTCGGCGTCGATGACGCGCTCCACGTCCGCGA
This sequence comes from Micromonospora sp. KC606, assembly GCF_004348675.1. GTDB lineage: Bacteria > Actinomycetota > Actinomycetes > Mycobacteriales > Micromonosporaceae > Micromonospora. Next base: position 1,491 of record NZ_SMKN01000076.1, read on the forward strand.
CCGGCAGGGCCTTGCAGGGCAGTGACGCGTCGGCACGTTCGGCGTACGCGTGCAGTCGCGCGTACCAGGCGATCACCTGGTCGACGGTGACGTCGGTGCGCTCCCGGGCATGCAACCGGACCAGGTCGTGCATGCGTACCCTGCCGTCGGGATCGGCGGTCAGCAGGTGGGACCGGCACAGCTGTTCCAGCAGCGCCTCGGTGGTCTCGTCCCACATACCGAAGCGGCGCAGCGACGTACGGCTGAGCACCGCGAGCAGCCGCGCGGCGGGCGGTGGCAATCGCTCGAGCCCGACGGTGAAGCTGGTGCGCACGTCGAGCCCATCGAGCGACAGCTCGTCGAGGCGGCGCCGTTCGTCGCGCAGCCGGTCGCGCAGCCGTGCCACGGTCATCGCGTCCCGCTCGGCCAGCCGCACGCCGGCGATGCGCAACGCCAGCGGTAGACGGCCGCACAACTCCACGACGTCGGCGGCCGCCGCGGCCTCCCGGTTGATCCGCTCGGCACCGGCGAGCCCGGCCAGCAGGTCCAAAGCGTCGTCGACCGGCAGGACGTCGAGTGTGACGACCTGGGTGCCCGGCAGCCCGGGCAACGCCGCGGTGCTGGTGATGAGGGCGCTGCCGCCGGCGGACGGCAGCAGAAGGCGCACCTGGGCCGCATCCGCCGCGCTGTCCAACATCACCAACATGGGCTGGTCGGCGAGCACGGATCGGTACAGCGCCGCGCGTTCCTCGACCGCTGCCGGGATGGCCTCGCCGGCCACCCCGAGGGCGCGCAGGAAGCCGCCGAGCACCGCGCCGGGCCGCGCCGGGTCCGTGGTGTTGCCGCGCAGATCCGCGTACAGGCACCCGGCGGGAAAGCGATGGCGGCACTCATGAGCCGCTCGCAGCGCGAGCGTGGTCTTGCCCGTGCCCGCCAGCCCGGTCACGACGACGACCTGAGCAGCCCCGGCGGCTGATGGGGGCCGGCCCAGTAACGACAGCAGCAGCCCGAGCTCCTTGTCCCGTCCGACGAAGTCACCGGTGACGCCGGGGAGCTGGTTGGGACGTACCCACGCTCGCGGGGACGTCTCCTGCTCGCTGCCGAGAATCTCCCGGTGCAGCCGCCGCAGCTGCGGCCCCGGGTCGATGCCGTGCTCTTCGGCGAGAATCCGGGCCCCGTCCCGGTACACGGCGAGGGCCTCCGCCTGCCGGCCGCTGCGGTGCAGGGCCACCATGAGCTGGCCGCGCAGCCGTTCCCGCAGCGGCTGGTCACGTACCAGTGTGGTCAGCTCCGGCACCAGCTCCTGATGCAGACCGAGCGACAGCAAGGCCTCGACGCGCAGCTCGATCGCGTGCTGACGCAGCTCGCGAAGCCGGTCGCGCTCGAAGTCGACCAGTCTTGCACCGACGTCGACGAACGCGTCGTCGCGCCAACGCGCCAGCGCGCGGTCGAGCAGCTCCACGGCACGCCGGGCGTCGGGGACGGCTGCAGCGGCCTGCACCTCGGCGCCGAACTCCGCCGCGTCCACCACCACCGCGGCGTTCAACTCGTAACCAGGTGACCTGGTGAGGATCAACTCCGGCGTGGCACTGCGCCGGACCGAGGCGACGACCGCCTGGACCCGGTTACGCGCTCCCGCGGGCGGGTGATCAGGCCAGAGACCGTCGATCAAACGGTCGACGGAGACAATGCGTCCACGATGGGCCGCCAGGCCCGCGACGAATGCCCGTTCCAGCGGGGCGAGCGACACAGCTACCCCGTCGACGCTCAACTCGATCCGTCCGAGGACGCCGATCCGATACCCGCACACCGCGCAAAGCTAGCGTGGTGTCCACCGGTTGCGTCGCAGGGCACCAGTACTGGCGCTGGCGCAGTTCTGCGTACGTATTCCGATCAGCCCAGCCCGGCGACGGCTCTGATTCCGCAGCGCGGTTCTTCGTCGGGCAGGTGGCCGAAGGCCAGCACGATGCCGCCAGGCGCGTTCGCGGGGTCGACCCGGTAGAACTCGGCCAGTGGGGTCACGGCCACGCCGAAACCGGCCAGCTGGGCCACCATGGCGGTGGCCAGTCGCTGGGGCAGCAGCAATGTCGCGGTCGACCCCCGCGGGCCGATCACGACACGGACGGGGTGCGGCGCAGGTGTGCGGCGATGGCCTCCCGCAAGGCGGGCGTACCCAGTGGTGCGGTCTGATGCAACGGAGGCTGGTGACTGGCCTCCCGCCACGCGGTCGCCAGGCGGCCAACGGGGACGCGCGTGTCGGGGGCCGGGCCGGGGGGTGAAGTCGCACACCCGACGGGCTGGTGCCGCCAGTGCCCTGCGTCGGTGTCGCGGTCGGTCTGTAACTGCCGGATGTAGGTGCCCGACCCGGGCCTACTCTCCACCAAACCCTTCGCCAGCAGTAACTCGTACGCCGAGATGATCACGCGTCGGGACACGTCCAACAGCCGAGCCAGCTCCCTCGTCGACGGCAGCCGCGTTGCGGGAGCGAGCTGACCTCGGTGGACGGCACTGGCCAGTGGGCTACCAGTTGTTGTGGCAAGGGCTCCGCTCCCCCGATGGCGCGAGTAGTCCGAGAGTGTCGGTGACTACGCTGCGTTCACGTCCGACAATTTTCTCGGCCGCGTCGGTTCCCTGCGTGGCGGTCGGCGGGTTCGTGGAGGTCTTCACGCTCTGTGTATCGACGACCGTGGCGGTTGGCTGGGCGTCGCGGCCGGCCTTCACCCGGGCCAGGGCGGTCGGATCGACGTTGAGCTGGAGGAGGGCGTTGAACACCTTTCGGACATCGGTGCGGGCCGGCTCACCGGTGGGGGCCGCCGGTCGAGGCGGGCCTGCTGCCAGGCGAGCAGGGTCGGTGCGATCACTGCCAGCGAGCGTCCGAGATGTCGCTGGGTAGGCGCGGCGAGCGGCCACAATCAAGGTGCACTATGGACGAGCCGACGGGTCCCGCAGCGGACGGTAACGGCGATTTCGGCTCATGTCTACGTCAGACGGAGTCCGAGGCGTATCTGCCAACGAAACGGACCTCGAATCGCTCGCTCGTACCCCTGCCAAAGGTAAAAAGCAGTCGAATCGCCCACACGGCGAATCCGGAATAGTGCTAAATCACATCATCGATGCACTCAGAACCGACGGATTACCCGATCAACGTTCAAAGACGAGGCACTACGACTAGGGCCAGTGGGGCCCAGACGGCGATGGCGCTGCCGGTCGTCGTCTGGGCCCGTCAATGGCTCGGCGTGAGGCCAGGGTCGCTGACCGCGTGCAGCAGCCGGCCGGTGGCCGACAGATCTCCTACGACGGCCACGCTGCACACTATGTTGACGGACGCTACACCGCGTACAACTCGACCTCGTTGATTCGCACGAAGCCGGGCTGACGGTCCGGTCCGTGGATGCCGACCACGCGCACGAGCCGGGTCGTCTGTGCGCTGCCGAAGCGCACCTCGACCGAAGTGCGGACGTTACCCCGCACGTTGCCGACCGTCACGAACGTCACGCCGTTCCAGACCTGCACGTCGAAGTCCCGGATCGGATAGCCCTCGCTCGTATACAGGACCATGCGGCGGAAGGTCTTGTTGACGCCGAGGTCGACCTGCAGCCACTGCGGGTTGGTCGGCGGGTACACACCAGCGGAGTTCGCCCAGCTGTACGGGCCGCCGAGGGTGGTGGCCGGGTTGCAGTCGGTCGCCCGTGCGGGCGCGTAGCCTTCGCGCGCGTAGGTACTGGACGCGGCCGCGAGCGCTCCGCAGGCCAGGTTGTCAAAGCCGGTGCCGCCGTCGCCGCCCACGCTGCACGTTTGGAACTGCACCTTTCCGGTGTTGTACTCCTTGTACGTCGAATCCGTGTGCAGGACGTGCATCATCCCGCCGTCGGAGTCGCGCTCCTGGTAAGAGACGGTGGTCTTGATCGTGGGGCCGCCATTCGGCACCGTATAGCTGATCTCGTGGGACTTCGTCTTACCGCCGTTCACCTCGTACCACTGGTATCCCAGCGCGTCCCCCCACACGGCCTTGTCCCAGGTGGTCAGGAACCGGTCGACGATCTGCCACGTGGTGATGTGCTTGCGCTTCACCTTCGGGAAGAAGATGTTGGCGACCTGGCCCGACCTGCTGATCACGACCAGTCTCATCTCCCGCTTGCCGCCCAGGAACGTGCCGAAGGTGTCCCTGGCGGTCGCCTTCCAGACGTGCATGTACTCCTCACCCCGGTTGTTGCGGTTGCCGGTGGGGTTGCAGGCGAGTGCGCCCATGACCTTCGGGGCGGCCTTCGGGGCCGGCTTGCCGGGGGCGGCGGGCTTGGCTGCGGGCTTGGTGGGCTTAGGGGCCGCCTTGGTGGCGGGCTCGGCCAGGGTGTCGCTCCCGTAGTCGGCCCGCTCGTGGACGGACAGCACCCACACCTCGTGGGCCTCCACATACGCCTCGTCGATGACGTTCAACGGCGCGACGTTAAGGTAGGTGTCGAACCAGTAGGTCTGCGCCGTCTGCGCCGACCGGTTGGCTGGCCGGAGGGCCACCTCGATTCGGTCCGTGGCGAGCACCCCGTCGTCCTGGTTAGGGATGTAGATCTGCGGCTCGTACCGGAAGCCATCGACCACGAAGTTGGCCACCTGATATTTGAGCTCCAGCCACAACGGAAAATTCGTGTCGACGAGGTTGCTCGCCTCGGCCTCCGCGATGACGCGCGACAGCAGGACCTCGGTGTCGCCGTCGACCTGCCGTGCGGCCATATTGCGCACCAACCAGCGCAGGTTGACGTCGGCACCGACCCACAAGGTCGGCCGCAGCAGCTGATCGAGTCGGCTTTCGATCGCGAGTTCCAGTGCCGGCACCGGCGCGGGCGCCGCTGCCGGCACTCCCGGCGCGGCCGCGACCGGGCCGCTGACCGCGACGGCCAGCAGGGGCACGCTGACGATCGCGGCCATGGCCATCCGCCAGATAGGTCGCGGTCGGCGACCGCGAGGGGACGACGGTGGGGAACCGGAGAAAAGGCTCACGGACGGTCCTTTCAGGATCGCTTTCGCCACGGGCGCGCGGACGGCTCCGGCCGACGCCGTTGCGGGGGAGAGGTGCCGTCGGACGCTACGGTCCGGCAGCCGCCTGAAGGATGTCCGAGCGCCGGCGGGCCAGCATCGGGAGACACCCGCAACGCACACCCGCAAAACCGAGGGTGTACGGGAGCCTTAGCCGGCCTCGCCGGCCTCGCCGGCCTCGGCGCCGAACACCCGGCGTGCCAGCGCGACCCTGGATCGCACTCCGAGTTTGGCGAAGGACCGGGAGATGTGCGCTTCGACCGTCTTCTGGCTTAGGTAGAGCCGCGTGGCGATCTCCCTGTTCGTCATGCCGGTGGCGGCGAGCCGGACCACCTCGCGCTCGCGGCCGGTGAGCAGGTCGATGCCGCTGACGGGCGGCCGCTGCCGCCGCGCCGGGCCGTTGGTTCGCGGCCCCATCGCGGCTAGCTGCCGTTCGGTGCGGACGAGGCAGGCGTTGAGCCAGCCGGCGTCGTACGCCGCGAACAGGTCCTTGGCCTGGCCGAGCTCGCTGCGGGCCCGGTCCAGCCGACCGGCCAGGGCATGCAGTTGGGCCGTCAGGTGGCGGGCGGTGCCCTCCTCGATGGGCGCCCGGGCTTCCGCGTAGCCGGCCGCGGCGGCCGCGGCCTCAGCGACAGCCTCGTCCACCAGTCCGGCGCGGGCCAGCACCCGTGCGCGTGCGTCGCGCGCGGCGGCGATCTGGTGGGAGAGCCCGATTTCGCGGGCCTGGGCCAGCGCCTCATCGGCCAGCTCCCGCGCTGGCCCGAGGCGGTCCAGCTCCGCATTGGCAACCGCGCACAACGCCGACCGGTAGGCCACGACCCCGGGCCGCCAGGGACCGCGCTCCGGGCCCGAGTCGGACAGCGTGGCCAGGCACCGCGCCGGGTCCTGGGCGGCCAGGTAGACCGTCGCCAGGTCGAGTTCGACGATGTCGGACCACCAGCCTGAGCAGGGCTGGCGCCGCCGGACGACCTCGCGCGCGAGCTTTACGGCGACGCGAGGGCCGTCACGCCACAGCACCGGCTTGAGCGTCACGGCGGTCGCCATGGCTGCGGTCTCCACCCCATGGATGAGCCGGGACAGCTCACGCGCCTCGGCGGCCACGCTGACCGCCTCAGCGGACTGCCCAGACCGGATGTGCAGCGCCGCTGCCGTGATCAGCAGGTACGGGATGCCATGGCTGCGTCCGTGCCGGTGTGCCAACGCCATCCCGCGGTCGAGATGCCGGCGAGCGGCGTCGTAGCGCTGCAGGTGCAACTCCACCCAGGCCAGTGGCGCGACGAGCTCGATGTACGGCAGCACGACCGCGTCGCCGCACCCGTCGACCAGCAATGCGCTGCGCTCGACACACCTCTCGGCGTCGACGGTGCGCCCGAGTTGAAGGTGCCCCAACGCGAGCAGGGCGGACGCGGCCGCCTCCAGCGCCAGATCGCCGGTCGCGGCGGTGACCAGCAGGGCACGGTCGCCGTAGCGCTGCGCGCTCATTGGGTCCTTGCGGGCCAGCTCGACGGCGACCAACTCGACCAGGGCGTGGGCCGCGGCCCGGCCGTCGTCGCGGCCCTGGGCCAGCTCGCCGGCGAGCAGGGCCTTGGCCTCGTCGAACTGGCCGACCAGCCGGCACAACACCGATGCGAACGTGACAGCCTCCACCCGTCGTTGGCCACCGGTTCGCATCACCTCCTGCAGTAGCGACCGGCTCTCGGCGAGCTGGCCGGTCACGCCCAGGGCACGAGCAAGCGCCAGCTGGAGGTCCGCGCGTCGGCCGGCCAGCGCCGGTGCCTCCGGCATGATCCGCAGGGCGGCGCGGAGCAGTCGCGCGGCGGTCTCCGGGGCGGTGTGCAGGCAGGCCGTTCCCGCCTCGGCAAGGATGTTCGCCGCCGGGCCGTCGCCGGGGTGGGCGGAGCGTTCGATGTGGTGCGCAACGACCTGCAGCGGTCCATGCCGTGCCCGCAGGAACTGCGCGGCCCGGGCGTGCGCCCGGCTACGCCAACCTCCGCCAGCCCTCCAGTACGCCGCCGTGCGTACCAGCGGATGCTGGAAACGCAGCCTGGAGTCGCCGGTCGTCGTCAGCACGCCGAGCCGGTCGAGATCATCCACCGCGTAGGCCACCTGCGGCTCCGAACGTTCGGCGATCCAGGCGACTAGATCGAGAGCGGCGGGGTCGCCGGCGACGGCGGCCGCCCGCGCGACGTGCTGCAGTTCCAGGTCCAGCCGGTCCAGGTCGGCGCAGAAGACGTCGAGCAACGCACGCTCGGGCACGGTATGGGCGTCGCCTGTGCCGGCCAGGTGCGCCAGGGTCTCATCGCCGGCGGCCGCCAGCGCCCGCAGGTACAGGGGATTGCCACCGCTGCCGAGGTAGAGCAGGCGCCGCCGCCGCTTCGACTCACCCGGTAGCAGCACGTCCACGTCGGCTGTGGTCAGCGGCCCGAGGCCAAGGACGGCGGCGGCCGGCCCCAGGTGGAACGCGGCGTCAGCGACACCGGCCGGCGCCGACGCTGGCCGGTACGCCACGGCGATCAACAGACCAGCGCCGGGCGGGCGGCGCAGCAGGTGTCCGGTCAGCTCCACCGCCGATTGATCGGCCCAGTGTAGGTCGTCGAGCACAAGCACGGTGGGTCGCGTCACGGCGAGCCATTTCAGCAGGCCGCGAACCTGGTGAAAGAGCCGGTACCGGTCCACGTCCGTGAAGTTGCTGCCCTCCAGCGCCGCGAGTGTCGCCGAGCTGATCCCGGCCACCTCCGCCACGTCCGCGAAGGCGTCTCGATAGACGGCAAAAGGCACGTGCCGCTCGAACTCGGTGGCGCTTCCCCAGCACACGATGGCGTCGTGTGCCGATGCGCGGCGAACCAGCTCAGAAAGCAGCCTCGTCTTGCCGATTCCTGCCGCGCCATGGACTACCAGGGCACGGAACTCACCGCGAACGATCGCGGCGATCACCTCGTCGACACTGTTGAGCTCCTGCTCACGGCCCACCACGCCATCGGTCAGCAAAGCAGTCACCACAGTCCTCAGGTGGACGCCGTTGCGGAGCCCTCGTACCCACTTTATCGATAAACCGGAACTTGCCTTGCATGCTGCGGCGATGGGGAGCGTTCGCCGGGTTCTCCCGACCGGGACAACTCTGGCGGATGTTGGACTATTACCCGCACTTCCAACAGCATTCGTGGCACGGTCCCGCAGGGATCGCTGAACAGGATCGTCACAGCGGCCCTGGCGGAGGTCCGCTCCCCATTGGACAAAACAGTTGATTGTGAGCTGCCGCGACGCCCGTCGTGGCGCAGGCGGCGGCTCTGGTCGGCTGGAAGGCGAACAGCACCTGGCAACTGCGACCCCGGTCCAGTCTCGCCGCGCGGCCGAAATCGCATCCGCATCTGCCGCTGTTCGTGCGCCCGTCATCGTGCCCGGCCAGCCCGACGACGCTGCAGGATTCGGCGCGATGCAGCAACTAGAACCTACCGGGGCGCGACTGGCCGTCACATTTCCTGCTACCGCTTCCGCCGGGGACACGAGAGGACTCCCTTGAGCTGCTTGGCTTCTTCGGCCGGAAGGGTCAGCGAGCGGCGGAGTCGATGAGGTCGCGAGCGCCTGCAGCAGGAATTTCTCGGCGACTTGGCGGCCAAGGTCGGCAGCGGCCCGGTGACCTGGTCATTTCTAGCTGATCCGCCGACGCGCCGGTATCGCGCAGGTCGTGCTGAGGGGGCGCGATATCAGTTGGCGAATCCGGACGCCGGGGCGGACGTCCGGATCCCTCTCGACCGCCGTGTCGACGTCGTGAGGTGTGCCCGCCGCGCCGGGCACACCTCAGAGTTACGGCGTTGCGGTCGCGATCAGCCGATCCACTGGAGGTCGGCCGGCCTCAGAATGACATCGCAGAAGTGGTAGTTGAAGCCGCCGGTGTAGCCCCTGACCCGGATTGCCTTCGGCGTGTTGGGGGTGAGGTAGCCGATCTGCGAGGTTCCGGGGGTGGGTCCGTTGTGCCACTCGCCGGAGGAGACGCCGCCGACGACCCCGACCGGTCCGGCCCACTTCCACCCCCCGTCCCGCCAGATCGCCATGGTGGCTTCGACCCGGGCGACGTCCGCGCCCGACTCGAAATAGAAGCCCCAGAGCTGGACCTCGGTGTAGGCGGGAGCGCCGTCGGGCGTCGGCCTGCCGTAGGTGTGAATGTCGGCGCGGAAGGTTTTCCCGTCGACGGTGCAGGACTTCGCCGCCCGGTACCGCACGTTGATCGCGCTCGCCGGCCCGGCACCCACCAACGCTGCCAGAATGGCACCGAGTACGAGGGCCGCACCCATCTTTGCCAATGGTTGTCGCATGCGTCGCATCCTTCCTTTCATGAATTCCGGGTAAATTCGGTGGTGCTGCTCGGCTGCGCCGAGAATGCCGGGCGCAGTAAGGGGACCGGTCAGCGGTTCGGAGCATGGCAGCATGCGGTGAAACCGCGCTGATCTGGCGATGAAAGGCGACGCTAGGCTCACCCACCCGAGGCAACGATTTCCGGCGGGCGGTGAGCGACGAGGTGGACGGTGTCGAGTTCCGGCTACTGGGTCCGGTGGGTATCTGGCGGGACGGCCGGTCGCTCGGACCGGCGAGGGCCCACCTCCGGGCCGTGCTGGCGATGCTGCTGCTGGATGCGGGGCAGGTCGTGTCGATCGACGCGGTGATGACCGCGCTGTGGGATGAGGACCCGCCGCCGTCGGCGCGCAACGCGGTGCATGGCTACGTCTCGCGGCTGCGCCGGATCCTAACCGCCGTGCCCGGCGCGGAGCTGTCCACATCGGTGCGCGGCTACCTTTTGGCGGTCGACCGGAGCCTGGTCGACCTGCATCGGTTCCGCGACCTGGTGGCGAAGGCACGCGCCAGCGACGCCGCGAGCGCCGGTGACCTGCTGCGCACAGCGCTGTCGTTGTGGCGCGGTCCCGCCCTGGTCGACGTCACCAGCGGTTGGCTGGCCACCGTTCACGGCGCCACGCTGAACGACGAACGGCTGGCGGCGCTGGACGAGCGCGCCGCGATCGACCTGCGAGCCGGGGTGCACGACGAAGTCGTCGCCGACCTGTCCGCGGTGGTCGCCGAGCACCCGTTGCGGGAACGGTCCGTCGGCCTGCTCATGACCGCGCTGCACCGCAGCGGCCGGCGCGCCGACGCCATGGCGTTGTTCTCCGCGACGCGGCGCCGGCTGGTGGAAGAGCTCGGCATCGAGCCAGGCGAAGAACTCCAGCGCGCCTACCGGGAGATCCTGGAGTCGACGCCGACGCCGACCGCGCCGGCTCTGGCCCCCCGGCAGCTGCCGGCCGACACCGCCGCGTTCACCGGGCGCGAGTCCGACCTGGCCGCCCTGCACGCCCTGTTACCGGCTGCAGGGGAGTCCACCCCGACCGCGACGATCTGCGTCCTGTCCGGGACGGCCGGGGTGGGCAAGACCGCGCTGGCGGTGCGGTTCGGGCGCCAGGTCCGGGATCGCTTCCCGGACGGCCAGTTGTTCCTGGACCTGCGCGGCTTCCACACCGGAGCGCCGATGCCGCCCGCGGAGGCGTTGCCGCTGCTGCTGACCGCGCTGGGACTGGCCGCCGAGCAGATCCCGGTCAACCTACACGCGCAGACCACGCTCTACCGGTCGGCGCTCGCCGACCGGCGGGTCCTGCTGATCCTGGACAACGTCGTCGATCCCGACCAGGTGCGGCCGTTGCTGCCCGGTGATCCCGGCTGCCTGGCCCTGGTGACCAGCCGGGACCGGCTCAGCGGCCTGGTCGCCCTGGACGGCGCCCACCGGGTCACCCTGGACGTCCTGCCCGCCGCCGATGCCGTCGACGTCCTGGCCCACGCCGCCGGCCGGCAGCGGGTCGACGCCGACCCGGACGCCGCCGCCGAACTGGCCGGACTCTGCGGCCATCTGCCGCTGGCCCTGCGCGTCGCCGGAGCACGCCTGGCGGACTGGCCCCACCTTCATATCCGCGTGCTCGTCAAAGAGTTGGCCGCACGCGGCCCGATGACGCACCTACACGTCGACGGCGACGGCACCGTACGCGGTGCGTTCGACCTGTCGTATCAAGCCCTCCCCACCGCGGCGAAGACGGTGTTCCGGCTGCTTGGCCTGCTCGCCAGCCCTGCCGGAACCGCTACCGCCGCGGTGGCGGCACTCCGCGGTCTACCCACCGACCGGATCGAGCCACTGGTCGACGTGCTCGCCCGGCTGCACCTCGTGAACGTCACCGCGGAGGGCCGGCTGGTCTGCCACGACCTGCTGCTGCGGTACGCCGCCGAACTCACCGCCGCGCACGACCCACCCGCCGAGCGGGACGCCGCCATCGACCGGCTGCTGCATTTCTACCTGCACACCGCCGACCGGGCTGCGACCACCCTGATCGGACAGCCCCGGTTGCGACTACCCCGCGACCCGTTACCGGCGGGCGTAGCTACGGTCGAGTTCGCCGAGCCGGCCGCCGCGCGGGAGTGGATCGCGGCCGAGTGGTCCAACCTGATCACGGCGCTGGACGCCACGGCCGCGTCCGGACGGGATCGCATCGGATGGCAGCTGGCTGCCGCGTTGCGCGCCTTCACCCAGATGCAGGCGCCACCGGTGCAAGGGCTGCATATCGCGCAGACCGGCCTCGCCGCCGCCCAGCGGGCCGGCTACGTGCACGGCGAGATCGCGATGAGACTCAGCCTCGGCTTTCAGCGTTGGCGCACGGCCGACTACCAAGCAATGCTCGCCGAGAGCGAGACCGCAGCCCTGCTCTCGCGACGTGCGGGATGGCGACAGGGAAGGTCGGCGGCTCTGTGCAACACCGGCATCGCGCTGGCCCAGTTGGGCCAGCCCCGGCGCGCCATAAGCCGATTCACACGTGCGTTGGTCGTCAACCGCGAAATCGGCGATCGCGTCGGCGAGGCCAACATACTGAACAATCTGACCGTTGCATGCGAAGAAGTCGGTGACCTGGCTAGGGCCGCCGAGTTCGCTGAGCTTGCCCTGCCCCTCCTGCGCGAGATCGGTCAACGCCAAGAGGAGGCGATCGCCACCGAAAACCTCGCCGTGGTTCGCCGGCACCAGGGCCGCCTCGCCGACGCCCTCGACGCGATCGGCAGGTCGTTGGCCATCAGCAGGGCCATCGGCGCCCGGCGCGAGGAGGCGTCCGCGTTGAACACGCTGGGCCTGGTGCACCACGACGCAGGCCGGAATGACGAGGCCGTCGCCGCCCTCGCCGCCAGCTTGGAGATCACCCGACAAAGCTCCGACAGCCGGCTGGAGAGCTTCGCCCGCACCGGTCTCGCGACCATCCAAATCAGGCAGGGACGGTGCGAGGAGGCGGCCGCCTCACTCGATCTCGCGCTCGAGATCACCCACCAGACCGGGCACCACCGTGGCAAGGTGGAGGCGCTGCTGGCCCTCTCCGAGCTGCGCATCGAGCAAGGTGATCACCACCGCGCACAGCACCACGCGACCGCGGCGTTGAGCCTGGCCCGCCCCTCCGGGCACGCACTGGCGACCGCACAGGCGCACAGCCGGCTCGCCACCGCCAGCCTCGGCATGGGCGACCTGACCGGGTGCCTCGAACACTGCCGGCGCGCGCTGAACGCCCAACGACGCGCCGGGCAACGGCTCGCGCACGCCCGCACCCTGCTCACCATGGGCCGCGCCTACCACGGCATGGGCAAGCCGCACCTGGCGACGGCTCAATGGCGACGAGCCCACGCGCAACTCACGGAAATCGGTGCGCCCGAGCACCGGGAAGCAGCAGCCCTGCTGGAAAGCCCACGCACCGTTCCGGTCGGATCCCGCCGCTGATCGGCAGGTGGTTCAGCGCGGGATCAGCACGGTTTCAACGCTTGCTGGCATCCTGCGAACCGCCAACCGCGCAACCAACGAAACGGCGTGAGAGTTTCCGCAGGAGGAGCCCATGAAGACAATCAGTCCACGACTAGGCCGGCTGGTGGCCGCCTGTGCCATCGCGGTGGTCACACTTGTCGCCGGGAACGCCGCGCCCGCAGCTGCGGCAACGTCGAGGAACCACCAGATTTACGGGGTCACGGGAAGCTACCTGGGGTGGGGTGCGTGGGAATCCTACCCGGTGGGAGAGCACCGAAACGGCAAGATGTGGGTCCATGACTCCTATTGCGATGGTGACAACGGAATTGTCGCGGCTCTGTACAAATGGACCGGAGAACGATGGAGCGGCATCGTCAACGTCGTCAGCGTCCGGGGCTGCGGGAAAACCAACACCATCAGCGTCAAACCCTATTGGGAGGGTGGCCCGGAGGAAGGCCAGGGGCTGTGGTTCAGGGTGTGCAAGCTGTTGCCCGACGGCACCTGGAAGGGCTGCGAGGAAAGCTTTCCGGTCAACTGACAGCGGGCCGTGAACGCTCATGGTCACTACACCTAGCGCACGTCGTGGAAGAGCTGCCAGGGGTGCGGCCGTCGGCGACGCGGGTGATGGGTACGGAGTTGGGTGCTTGCTGTCGTCCAGCCAGCGGTAGAGGTCGGGGTCTTCGGTGAGGACGTCGGCGACTCCGATGCGAGTTCGAGAATTCCGAAGGCCGCTGTGGTGGAACCCGCGGGTGTGGGGACTGGGTGGCGCTGTTCGGGCCGCGGGTTCGTGAGATCTTGCGTTCGGACTGTTCCTGCACCTGCTGCGGGGGCGTGGGCGGCGTTGGGCCGTGTTCGGGGTGGGCTTGCAGGGTGGCTCCTTCAGGTTGCGGATATGAAGGAGCGCCCCTGCCGACCGGCGGAGGAGCTGGGGGTAGCTGATCGATGGTTGCAGTGTCGAACTAGTTGGTTGTATGGTCGAACCATGCTGAGTGATGAACTCGACCAGGTCCTTGCCCTTCAGGGGAGGATCACTGCGTTCGTGCGCGCGTTCGGGCTCCATCAGCCGGATCGCACGCCGTGCGGGACACCGGTGCCCGCCTCGGAGGCGCACGCGGTGGGCGAGCTGGACCGAGATGGGCCGTTGACGCAGACCGCGCTGGGCGAGCGGTTGCGGTTGGAGAAGAGCACGGTCAGCCGGCTGGTGTCCCAGTTGACCTCCCGCGGCTGGGTCCGGCGGGCCAACCGTGGAGGTGATGGGCGGTTGGTGTGGCTGGAGCTGACCCCGGATGGTCGCCGCGCTGCCGGTGAACTGGCGGTCGCTCGCGCGGCCCGATTCGCCGACCTGCTACGCAACATCCCTGCTGAGCAGCGTCCGGCGGTCATCGACGCGTTGACGACATTGGTCGACGCCGCCAGTGGGCAGCCGGCGACGGCAGATGTTGGCGGGGCGGCACGTGGCTGAGGGTCAAGCTGTGCCCGCAGATGAGGCGGCGCGGCTGCGTCGCGAGCTGGCCGCGTTCTTCGACCCGTCGCGGTGGCGCAGTCCCATGCCCGGATTTGAGAACAGCGGGTACGCCCTGGTGGAGCAGGTTCGTGCCTGGCAGCCGCGGTTCGTGGTGGACGTGGGCTGCGGGAGTAACCCGTTCAAGGGAAAGATCGGCAACCTGATCGGGATCGACCTGGTCAATCCGGCCGCCGACCTGGTCTGCGACCTGCTCGACGCGCCCATCCGTCCAGGGTCGGTCGACGTGGTCCTCGCCCTGGGCTGTATCAACTTCGGTGGTCAGAAGATCATCGAGCAACAGCTACGGCATGTCGCCTCCTGGCTCACGCCGCAGGGGCGGATCGTCATGCGCGCGAACCCGGGGCTGCCCACCGGTCCCGGCCTGGAGTTCTTCCCCTGGTCGGAGGCGAACGTGGATACGCTCGGCGCCACTGTGGGGTTACACCGCGACGGACCGGTGCGCTACGACACCTACCGCAATCCGCACGGCGAGCCGGAGCCCCGGCTGGTGTGGCACTACCGGCCCGGCGCTGAGGCGGTGTTCCGGTGACCGCCTCGTCGGCTGGCGCCACGGAAAGCGCGGCGACGCGTCGCCGCGCCGGCCGGTGGAGCGTCGGCGCGGTGCTCGGCGCGGCGGCGGGCCTTGCTCCGCACCTGCTGCACCACGTCAGCCTGTTCGCCGGCACAGCATTGCTCGCCGGGCTCGGTGGCACCGCGTTGTTCGCCGTGCTCGGGCTGGCCACGATGGCGCCGATGCTGATACGACTGCGGCGCCGGTTCGGTACCTGGTGGGCGCCCGGCATCGCGATGCTGCTGTTCGCGGCCATGTTCGCCGGGTCGACTCTGGTGATCGGTCCCGCACTGCGCGGCGCTGTGGACGACACACCCCAGCCCGGTCCGTCCCACTCCACCCCGGCCGGCGAACACACCCGTCACCACGGCTGACCTCCGGCGGTCAACCGCAGTAGTGCCCGCCGCAGCCGCAGCATGCAAGGAGGCGGCAGCTGACGCCGGTCACCGCCGCAGCGGCGTCAGCGTGGCGGGTGAATGTCGTTCGCCGGTGGTGTCGCGAGAACCGCCTGCACCGTGGCGGTGACGACGTCCGCAGTGCTCGCGGGGTCGAGACGGCCGAGGCGGGTCTCCTCGGCAGCACCGTTGAGAAGGTAGTGCACCGCGTTGACCAGCCACGTGATCGGCAGATCGGTCCGGAACACGCCCTGTTCCTGGCCGCGGCGGATGAGTTGTTCCACCCGGTCGGCCGCGCCGGTGTGCAGTTCGCGCAGGCGCCCGGCGGGCAGGACCGCCTGCGCCGCGGTCAGCAGCGCCGCGGACTCGGCGACCAGCGACCAACTGGATGCCAGCAGCCGGTTCATCGCCTGCTGGGCGTCACCGTCGAGGTCGACACCGACGAGCATCTGCTCACCGGCCTGCAAGGCGTCGGCTAGGGCGGCCTCCACCAACTCGGGCCGGGTCCGGAAGTGCCCATAGATGGTCATGCGGCCCACGTCGGCGGCCTTGGCGATGTCATCGACGGTGGCGTCCGGATCGCGGCTGAGGCAGTCGCGGGCGGCGGACACGATGCGCGCGATGCTGCGCTCGGCATCGGCACGCCGTCGCGGACGCGTGTCGGCAGGGACCATGCCACCACTTTAGCTCGTACGGGAATGTATGAGTTAGCCTTCCTGTTGCAAGTCGTACAGCCGCATACGAGTTCGGTGGAGGGTCTGATGACCACGCACGACATACACGAGACGACGACGCAGCACCCGCTGCGCTGGCGGATCCTCGCCTTCCTCGGTATTGCCCAGCTGATGCTCATCCTGGACGTCACCGTGGTCGCGATCGCACTGCCGCACATGGAGAGCGACCTCGGCCTGAGCCGGGCGGCGGTGACGTGGACGGTGAGCGCCTACACCCTCACCTTCGGTGGGCTGATGCTGCTCGGCGGACGGATCGCCGATCTGGTCGGCGCCAGACAGGTGGTGCTGACCGGCCTGCTGATCTTCATCGGGGCGTCCTGGCTGACCGGCCTGGCCGGCTCCGCCAACATGGTGGTGGGCGGCCGCGTCGCGCAGGGCATTGGCGCGGCACTGCTGTCGCCGGCGGCGCTGTCGCTGGTCGTGAACCTGTTCTCCGGCGAGGAGCGCAACAAGGCTCTCGGCGTATGGGCTGCGCTCGGTGGCGGTGGCGCAGCGCTGGGCGTTCTCCTCGGCGGCCTGATCACAGGTGGCCCTGGCTGGCCCTGGGTGTTCTTCATCAACGTCCCCATCGGTCTGCTGATCGTCGCCGCGCTCGCCGTCGTGCTGCCTGCCACCGCGGGGATGCGGCCGCGTCCGCGCCTGGACGGTCTGGGTGCGCTGCTGGTCACCGGCTCGTCGGCCGCCCTGATCTACGCCCTCATTCGTGCCGGGGACCACGGCTGGTTGACCGCTGTCACCGGCGGGCTCGTGCTGCTCGCCGTGATCGGCTATGCGGCGTTCGCGGCCTGGCAGAAGCGCTCACGTTCCCCGTTGATGGACGTCACGCTGCTGGCTCGGCGCCCGGTCGCGACCGGCGCGTTCCTCATCCTGATGGCAACGGCACTGATGGTGGCCGTTTTCTTCCTCGGCACGTTCTACTTCCAGCAAGCCCGCGGATATGGCGCTCTGCGAACCGGGCTGCTCTTCCTGCCTGTCGCCCTGGCGACGATGCTGGGCGCCAACCTGACCGGACGGATCATCGCCGGTCTCGGGGCTCGCTCGCTCGCCGTCGCGGCATTGTTGATCGCGGCGGTCGGCATGGCGGTCCCTGCTCTGACGATGCAGCCCCTCGCCGTCACCGTCGGCATCGCGGTCGCCGGCGCCGGGACCGGCGCCCTGTTGGTCATCGCCTCGGCCACCGCCTTGGGACAGGTCGCCCCGCAGGAAGCCGGCATCGCCTCGGGCATCGTGAGTACCTTCCACGAGTTCGGCGCCTCGGTTGGCGCCGCCGTCGTCTCCAGCGTCGCGGCCGCCAGCCTCCTGGGGGACAGCCTCGACGGGTTCCACGACGGATTCCTCGTGGCGGCGCTCGCCGCGGCCGGCGCCGCCGTCATCGCCGGCCTGCTGACCCCTGGCCGCCCGGCGCGTGACAGCTGAGCACCACCGCCCGCGCCCGGCCGCCATGAGCCTTCCGACGGCCGGGTCCGGGCGGCCAGTATCTCCACCGGTCCCTCAACGAGTACGACGCCGCAGCACGACACCGGGATATCCGGTACCGGGAAGGGATACGACAGCGCGATGACCCCCACCAAGACCGCCGTGCCCTTGCCGGTACTTGCTCGGGTGCTGATAGCCGGCGCCGGCATCATGAGCCTCGCCAACTCGGTCACCATCCCGTTCCTGGCCGTGTTCCTGGGTAAGGACGTCGGCCTTCGACCGGGCCTGATCGGTTTCATCATCGGCTCGTCGGTGTTCTTCTCGATCTTCGCCGGGTTCGTCGGTGGTTCGTTGTCCGACGTCCTCGGGCGTGCCCGGCTGCTGCTGGTCTCCCTGTTCGGTGTGATCGGCTCTTTCATCGGCCTCTACCTCGCCGACAGTGCGACGACGGTGTTCGCCTTCAACGCGACCTTGGCGTTGAGCAGCGGAGTCTTCGCCCCGGTGGGCAAGGCGCTGCTCAGCGACCTGCTCCCGCGTGAGCGCCGGGCGAAGGCGTTCTCCTACCAGTACGTGGCCACCAACATCGGCTACGCCGTCGGGCCGGTCGCCGGCGCGGCGGTCGGTCTGGCCGGCGGACGGCTCGCGTTCCTCGTCGGCGCCCTGGGATACGGCATCTACCTGATCGGCCTGGCCGTGGTCCTGCTGCTGGCTCCTGCCGCCGCCACCGGCGCGACGTCCACCAGCGACTCGGCGAAGCAGCCCTTCGGCAGTGTGCTGCGAGGACTGGCGGACAGCGCGCAGATCGTGGCGGTCGACCGGCGGCTGCTGTTTCTCATCCTCGCCGGACTGCTGCTGGAGGCCGTGCACGGCCGGATCTCGTCTCTGCTCGCGCAGCATCTGTCCGTCGGGTTCGCCGACGGCGTCACCCTCCTGGGGTACGTGCTCGCCACCAATGCGATAACCGTGGTGGTCCTGCAGGTGTCCGTCTCCCAGTTCATGGAGAAACGCAATCCCGTCACGTCGATCACCGTCGGAGGACTGCTGACCGTCGCCGGCATGGCCGGCTTCGCGGTGGCGGACGGGGTCTGGCAGTTCGTTGCCGCGATGGTGGTGTTCTCCTTGGGGGAGATCCTCATCTACCCGGCCGAGTTCGCCATCATCGACCGCATCGCGCCGGAAGACAACCGTGGCGCCTACTTCGGTGCACAGACCTTCGCCCAGATCGGTGTCTTCATCGGCCCCTTCACCGGCGGTCTGCTCCTCGGTGCTTACGGCGGCACCGCCATGTTCCTCGGTGTCGGCTCGTTCGCCCTGGCCGGCGTCGTCATCTATCTGATTGTCGGCAGACGGATTCCCGGCCTCGCCGCTTCCGTTCCGGACCGCGACCCGGCCCTCTCGAACACCAGGCAGTGACACATCAGCCATCCGGGCGCGGCCGGGTCGGCGACCAGGACCCAGTCGAGGAAGCTGTCGTGCTCGTCGGCTGCCGCGGATCGAGGTCGGTGGGCCGGGGCGGCTGCCCGTCCGGACCGAACCGAACCGGGCGAACGTGTCCGCCCGCCCGGTGACCTCGTTGACCACAACTACCGCCAGGCCATCACTGCCGCCGGCACCGGTTGCGCCGCCGCCCTCGACGCCGAGCGCTACCTCGCCACCCAGCCCTGACTGGCCCGGCCCGGGATCGGCCCGGCTTGGCCGGGTGGTGGATATCGCCCTGCGGCTACGCGCTGAGCCGGGCGGTGATGTCGTCGACCCTGGCCTTCATCATCACCTCGACCTGACGACGGGGCAGGCTCCCACACGAGCTGACGGTGATCCTGCCCTCGTTCCACCGGCGCACCGAGGGTGTTGCTGCAACGATACGAGACGTGGGAACTGTGAAGACTGCGACGCCCGTCATCTCGCCCCTTGCCGGCGAGCCCATCAAGCGTGCCGATGCCGAGCGGCTCGCGGGAGTGCTGAAGGCATTCGCGGACCCGGCCCGGCTGCGACTGCTCAGTTTGATCCAGTCGTCTCCGGCGGGGGAGGCGTCCGTGAGTGACCTCACCGCGCCGCTCGGGCTCTCCCAGCCGACCGTGAGTCATCACCTTCGGATCCTCACCGAGGCCGGCCTGCTTGAGCGTGAGAAGCGCGGCGTCTGGGCGTACTACCGCCTCGTGCCGTCCGCCATCGCCGCGATCGCCGACCTGCTGACGCCACCCCGCAAACGAGCAACGAAGAAGACTCGCTGACCGGCGCCATTTGAGCCCGGTGCCGGTGCCGGCTGACCCGGCGATGCGAGGGCCGGAACGCCCCCGGGTTCTGGCCTGCCGTGATGGTGGACGAGGAAGCGCGGCCGGAATTCAGGAAGTGGTCCGACCGGGTGTTCGACGTGGGCCCGGCCGGCAGCCCTCGTTGTCTTGATCGTGGGGTTCGGCCGGGCCCGTAGAGGTCGGGTAGCGCACGACGTCAGCGGCCGGTGGCGAGGCGGCTTCGGAGGAACTCCTCGAGTGTGAGCAGGGTGGGGAATCGACGGCGTAGGTCGGCGATGTCGGCCTGGTAGCCGCTTTCGGCGAACCACTCGAACATGCGACCGTCGATGGGTTGCGGTTCGAGGCGCGTTGGTGTGCCGGTGAGCTTCTCGTAGATCTCGGCGACCTGGGTGAAGGTGACCTCGTCACCGGCGATCTCGATCTGCTGCCCGAGATCGGCGGGGTGGTCGAACGCGTGCGCGGCGATGCGGCCGATGTCGTCCGAGGCGATCATCTGCATGGGGCGGTCGGGCAACACCGGCAGCTTCAGGACGCGTTCATCGGCGGCGTCGGCGTAGTAGAGAAGGTTGTCCATGAAGAACACCGGCCGCAGGATGGTCGCCGGTAGGCCCAGCGTTCGTATGTGACGTTCGATCTCGGCCTTGCTCTCGAAGTGTTCGATGCCGGTGTGTCGGTCCGCACCGCCGACCGAGCTGTAGATGAGATGCTCGACACCGCTCTGCGTGGCGACGTCCGCGACGGTCTTGCCTTTTCTGACCTCCGCGGCGAGGGTGTCCGGCTCGTACGCCAGCGCCTGGACGCTGAAGACACCATGCACGTGGTCCATCGCGGTGCGCAACGAATCCGCGTCCTCCGTGTCTCCGGTAACAAGGGTGGCGCCCAGATCCTGGAGTGCCCGCGCCGCCGGTTTGGCAGGGTCGCGTACGAGTGCCCGCACCTGCCAGCCGCTCTGCAGCAAGTGTCGGGCGGTGGCCCCGCCCTGATTGCCGGTCGCGCCGACGACAAGAACAGTCTTCTGCTGGGTCACGGTTGTCCTTCCATTAGAGGGGTGGTCTGCGAGGTGCGCACCGGACATGAGTGGACCGGTGGGGGCGCCCGGTGCGGCGCTTGACGTGGTTGGTCCCGGCAGTGGCCGAGTGGTGCGAGGGTGGCGCGGGCGGCCGCCGAGGCGGTCAGGACACGACGAGCAAGGTCTTGCCGACGGTCCTGCGTTCCTCGATGGCCCGGTGCGCGGCGGCGGCCTCGGCGAGCGGGAACGTCTGGCCGACGACCGCCCTTAGTCGGCCGCGGGCCGCGAGCACAAGCGCCTGCTCGGTCAGCGCGCGTGCCTCTGCCGCAGTGGGGGCGGTCCCGTTGTCCACGACCCGGATATGGTGGTCGGGCCGAGTGAACGAGCCAGCTGCCATTCCGTAGATGCTGACCCGGCCGCCGGCCCGCACCGCGGCAAGGCCTTGTGCGCCCACGTCACCGCCGATGCCGTCGAAGACGACATCGGCGCCGGCACCGCCGGTGAGGTCAACCACCTCGCGTTCCCAACCAGGACGGGTGTAGTCCACGTAGTGCGCGGCCCCCAGCGAGGTGATCAGATCGCCCTTGCCGCGGGCCGCCCCGATGACCTTGGCACCCGAGTCGACCGCGAGCTGCACCAGCAGGCTGCCGACACCACCGCCGGCCGCCTCCACCAGCACCCATTCGCCGGGCCGGACCTGTGCCCTGCGGTGCAGCAGGACAGCCGTACGACCTTCGGCCAGCAACGCGACCGCGTCACGAAGCAGCATGCCGGCCGGAACTGGTACGCAGTTGGTGGCCTCCGCCACGGCGAGCTGCGCGTAGCCGCCCCTGCCGCCGGTGGTGGTCACCACGACTGTCCCGCCCAGCGCGGGGTCCACCTGCGGCCCGGTGGCGACGATGCGGCCACCGACGCCGTTGCCCGGCACCATCGGCAGCGGCGGCCTGGCCTTGGCCGCCGGACCGCGCCCCGCACGTACCTGTGTCTCGACAAAGGTGATGCTGGCGAACTCCACCGCTACCAGCACCTGGCCCGGTCCCGGTGTCGGGTCGTCGATTCGACGGAACCGCAAGGCCTCCGGACCACCGAACTGTTCCAGCGTCACCGCGTACATGATCAAAGCCCTTCCGCCTTAACGGAGCGAAACGCTCCGCATGGGTCACGCTATACCGGAGCAGATCGCTCCGCAACTGGTAGGATGTGGCCGTGAGCACACCGCCACCGCGTCGCGCTCCCCGCCAGGCCGAAGCCGAACGAAACGACCGTGCGCTTCTCCAGGCCGCCAGGGAAGTCCTCGCCATCGATGGAGCACACGCCACCGTCGCCGCGATCGCCGCACGCGCCGGCGTCGGAATCGGCAGCCTGTACCGCCGGTACCGCACCAAGGAGGAGCTGTTTCAGCAGCTGAGCACGCTCTCGCTGCGACACTCGGCCGAGGCGGCCGAACGGGGCCTGGCCGCTGAAGACCCCTGGGAGGGCCTATCCCGCTACGTGACCGCGTGCATCGAGTTCGGGCAAGGCTCGCTCGCCCCCGTCGCCGGCACCATCGAGGTCACCGACGACATGCGGGCACTGGCCAGAACGGCCGACAAACGGCTGGGGGCCCTGGTCGCCCGCGCCCACCAGGCCGGCGTCCTGCGGCCGGAGGTCACGCCGGTAGACATCTCGCTCCTGATCGAACAACTCGCCAGATCACCTGTCGTCGACCAACTTCGCCAACAGGGTCGAGAAGGCCTGCTGCCCGCCGCGACCGAGGCACGCAAACGAATCATCACCATCGCACTCAACGGCCTACGCGCCGGCAACGGCGACCCGCTACCGGGCGAGCCACCCACCGACCAGCTCTTCACCGAACGCTGGCGGTAACTCAGTCGGGGCTGCCTCGCTAACGGCCCTGTCTCACCTTCGGTGGTGACAGAGGGTGGCGAGGCCTCGTTGCCTCCTGTGTGGAGTTCGTCAACAAGCGTGTGCAGGCGGTGTCCTCGGGGTTGTCCCCGCTGGTCACCGAGGACGTGGTCG
>NZ_SMKN01000077.1 GCF_004348675.1 Micromonospora sp. KC606
GTCGGGGCGTCGGGGCGTTCCGCGTCCGGCGCTCTGTCAGGCGGGGACGGGATCGGGACGGCGGGCGGCGGCCAGGGCGGCGCGGGAGGCGGCGTGCAGGCGGAGGACGCCGGCGCCGACGGCCCCGGCCCCCGCGATCAGCACCGCCACGAGCAGCAGCCGGGCGTACTGGCCGGGCCAGGGGGCCGGGGCCACCGCGCGGGAGAGCATCGCGAGGTTGGCGACGCCGACGAAGACCCCCAGGCAGGCGCCCGCGAGGGCCAGCGCGAAGTCGGCGGCGGGCCGGCGGGCCAGCGCGTAGCCGCCGGCCGCGACGGCGCCCAGCCCGGTGAGCAGCGCCCAGACCTGCCCGGTGAGCAGCCCGAGCAGCAACCCGCCGAGCCCGTCCGCGCCGGCGTCCAGCTCCCGGCCGACCACCAGCGTGATCGCCGCCGCGCCGCCGAGGGCCAGCAGCGCCCCGACGGCCCGTAGCGCCTGGCTGCCGGAGACCGAGCCGGCCGGCAGCAGGCCGGCCGCGCCGACGAGCAGGAAGCCGACGGTGGCGGCCACCCACCACGGGTACGCGTCCGGCGGCGGCACCCAGTCCAGGGTGCCGCGGATCTCCACCTGCCCCGCGCCGTCGTGGACCGGGACGGCCCAGTCCCGGACCCGGTGCGCGCGGGTCGGGTCGGCGACGGCCGGGGCCGGCACGCCGTCCTCCCGCCACTGGGTGCGCTGGTCGTGCCAGCGCACCCGCGGCTCGTCGGTGATCTTCCGCCACCGTGGCGGCGCGGCCGGGTCGGCCTCGGCCGGCAGGGTGGTGTCCCCGGCGAGGGTCCGGTTGAGGTACGTGGCGGGGGAGCGGCTGTTCTCGTACGCCCCGTCGGGCCCCACCCGCAGGTACGGCTCCCCGGAGTAGCCGATCACCTGGACGTCCCGCCCGGAGGTGTTGACCAGTTCCAGCCGGGCGCCCGCCTCGACGGCCCGTACCGTCAGGTCGGCGCGCGGCGGGGTGAGGCCGGTCACCTGGACGCGGTAGTCGGTGCCGTCGGGCGCGTCGGCGCCGTGCGCGGCGGCCGGGGCCGCGAGGGCGAGGACGGCGACGAGCGCGGCGGTGACGACCAGGCCGACCCGGTGGAGCGGGGAAGGGGTCACTTGGCGGCGGCCTCCACCGCCGCCCGGATGCCGGCCGGGGAGCGGTCCGCGACGTCGGTGCCGTTCACCCTGACGGTCGGGGTGCCGGTGACGTTGGCCCGGCTGGCCTCCTCGGTCACGTGCTCGGTCCACGCCTTGTACCTGCCGCCGGAGACGCAGGAGGCGAGGTCGTCCCGGTTGAGCCCGACGCCCGCGCCGATGTCGATCAGCTCGTCGTTGCTGAGCCCGGCGCTGCCCTCCGGCGGCTGCCGCTCGAAGAGCGCGTCGGTGAACTCCTTGAACTTGCCGCCGTCGGCGGCGCAGCCGGACGCAGCCGACGAGCGGGTGGAGTACTCGGTGGTGGAGAAGCGGTTGAGGTAGGCGACCGGGTGGAAGACCACCCTCGCCCTGCCCTCGGTGACCAGCTGGTTGATGGTGTCCCCGCTGAGCTGTTGGAACTGCTTGCAGGCCGGGCAGAGGTAGTCCTCGTAGAGGTCGATGGTGACCGGTCCGCTGCCGATGACGATGCCGGTGCCGGCCTCGTTGGCGCCCTTCGGGGCGGTGAACTCGTCGGTCCGCTGGCCGGACCAGACGCTGTAGCCGATCAGGCCGGCGATCACCAGTACCGCGACCGCCGCGACCGACGTCCAGAGCGTCCGCTTGCGCCGCTTCTCCCGGGCCAGTTGCTCGCGGACCACCCGGGCCGCGTCCCGCTGCCCCTTGCGACTACTCATCGTCATCCTCCACGCGCGTGTCGCCCGCCAACCAGCCGTCGACCGAGACGGGGGTGCGGGGCCAGATCAGCAGGAACCCGGCCAGCGCCAGGAATCCCAGGTCCCGGAGGATCTCCGGGAGGTAACTCGGGGACTGCCCGGCGGCGAGTTGCCCGCCGCTGCCGAAGCATCCGCAGTCGATGGCCAGGCCGCGGATCCAGGCGGAGGCGATCCCGGTGACGAAGACCACCAGCAGCGCGGCGGACACGCCGGCGGCGAGCCGGGTGGCCAGGCCGAGCAGCAGGATCACGCCGAGCGCCAGCTCCACGAAGGGCAGCGCCGCGCCGATCGTAGTGGCCAGGTCGTACGGCATCACCTGGTAGGCGTTCACGGCGCGGCCGGAGGCGGCCAGGTCGCCGACCTTGGTGGCGCCGGCGATCAGCCAGACCGCGGCCAGGCCGAGCCGCGCGGCCACGCCGAGCCAGGGACGGATGACGGGCCAGCGGATGGCCCGCGTGCGAGCAGCGGTCACGTTCATTGGTCGTTCCGTCCGGTCGCGGAGTTCCATGGCTCAGCCGGCCATCGCTTCGCCGACCGCGCCGATGAGGTCGTGTCGAGCCCGGGCCACCCGGGAGCGGATGGTGCCGACCGGCACCTGCTCCACTGCGGCGGCCTCGGCGTACGACAGACCGAGCAGCTGGGTGAGGACGAACGCGCCGCGCCGGTCGGCGGGGAGCCGGCGGATCAGATCGGTGGCGCCGAGCTGACCGGCCGGGTCGGGGTGCGGGCGGCCGGTGTGGGCGTGCGCGGTGAGCCGCTCGTCGAGGCGACGCCGTCGGTGCAGGGCGCGCAGGTGGTCGGCGCAGACCCGGCGGGCGATGCCGAGCAGCCAGGTACGGGCACTGGAGCGTCCCTCGAAGCCACGCAGCGCCCGGAAAGCCCGCAGGTAGGTCTCCTGGGTGAGATCGTCGGCGCTGTCCGGATCGACCAGGGCGGCGGCGAACCGCCACACCTCGGCCTGGGTGGCTCGGACGAAGGCGGCCTGGGCCGTGGGGTCGCCGTCCCGGGCGGTCAACGCCCACCGGGTGGCCGGGTCCGGCCCAGGGCCGGGCGCCGCGTACTGGGGGGCGTCGTGATCCGTGCCCGAAGCGGCACCGTACGCCAGGTGCGGGCGGCCGGCGGAGGTGTCGCGCGGGACGGGGATCACGACAGACCAGGCTACGCGCCGGGGCGGGCCGGAGCAGGACCGTTGGACCCTTCCATGGCGTCGCTCACGTCGGGAACTTTTCGCCGCCGTCACCCGACTACCTGCTCGTGGAGTGTGACGACGTACGCGTGGCGCTGTCGGCGCGGCTGGACGGTGAGAACCCGCAGGCGCCGGACGCGGCGCTGGAGGCGCACACGGCGGCCTGTCCAGGCTGCCGCTCGTGGCTGTCGCGGGCCGAACAGGTGACCCGCCTCACCCGGCTGCGCCCGGTGCGGGTGCCGGACCTGACCGCCCGGGTGCTCGCCGCGGTCGCCGCCGACCCGGTGCTGGCCGCGCGCTCCCCGGAGGCGGTCCGCGCCGCGCGTCGTCGGGTGCTGCGGGTCGCGGTGGCGGTGGCCGCCGTGGCGCAGTTCGCCATCGCGCTGCCGGTGCTGCTGACCGGACTGGGGGTGGCCGCCGACCCGCACACCGGCCGGGAGATGGCCTCGTTCGACGTGGCCCTCGCGGTCGGCTTCGTGCTCGCCGCCTGGCGGCCGGAGCGGGCCCGGGCGTTCCTGCCGGTGGCGCTGGTGCTCGCGGTCTGCCTCGCCGCCACCAGCGTCCTGGACATCGCCAACTCGACCACGGCCCTGGTGCACGAGATCGGTCACCTGGCCGCCGTGGCGCAGGCGGGGCTGCTCTGGGCGCTGGGTCGGGTCAGCGGTGAGCCCGGCCGGCCGTGGTGGCACGCGGTCGCGGCGGGCCGCGGGTGAGTCGCCCCCCGGACCCGGATCCGCACGCCCCGCCGCCCACCCGGCCCGCCGGTCCGGCTGCCGCCGACGCCCCGGTGCCGCCGGCGGGTCCGCCTGCCGAGAGCTCGTCGACGAGCACCAGGACGAGGTTCCCCGCCGGGCGGGACCGGACGCGCCGCCCGGTCATCGGTCCGGGTCGCCGAACCGGCCTCGCGTCGGCGAGCATGGCCATCATGAACATGGTCGATCGTCGCTGGTCCGTACGGCTGGGCGTCGCCGCCGGCCTCCTGGTCACCCTCGTCGCGCTGCTGCTCGCCCCGGCGACGCCGGCCAGCGCCCACGCCGTGCTGGTGAGCAGCAGCCCGGTCGCCGCCGCGGTGGTGCCGGAGGCGCCGGCGGAGGTGGTGCTGACCTTCAGCGAATCCGTCCGCAAGGTGACCGGCAAGATCCGGGTCATCGCGCCGGACGGTTCGCGGGCCGACCGGGGTGAGCCCGCCTTCGAGGGGTCGGTGGTGACGATCCCGGTGGACCGCAATGCTCCGCGCGGCACCTACCTGGTGAGCTACCGGGTGATCTCCGCCGACAGCCACCCGGTCTCCGGCGCGTTCACCTACTCCGTCGGCGCGCCCTCGCCGCCGCCCACCGACACCGGTTCCGACAGCCGCGCCGACCCGGTGGTGGACGCCGGCGTGAAGGTGGTCAACTACCTCGGCTACGTGGGTCTGCTGCTGATGGTCGGCGCCGCGCTGGTGCTCGCCGCGCTCTGGCCGTACCGGCTCTCCCGGAGCGGCCCGGCCCGGCTGCTCTGGGCGGGCACGATCCTGCTGGCCGTCGCGACCCTGGCCGAGTTGTGGCTTCAGGTGCCGTACACCGCCGGGGGTGGGCCGTTCGACGTCACCGGCGCCGGCCTCGGTGACGTGCTGGGCAGCACGTACGGCACGGCCCACCTGGTCCGGCTGGGGCTGCTCGGGGCGGCGGCGTTCCTGCTGCGTCCGCTCACCCAGGGGCCGGTCGGCCGTTCCGACGGGATCATCCTGGCCGTGCTCGGCGCCGCGGCGCTGTTCACCTGGCCGCTGGCCGGGCACGGCGCGGCATCACCCGCGCCGGCTGTCTCGGTGCTGGTCGACGCGGTGCACCTGGGCAGCATGGCGGCCTGGCTGGGCGGCCTGGTTATGCTCGCCGGCTTCCTGCTGCCCCGGGCCGACGAGCGGGAGCTGGGGGCGATCCTGCCGATCTGGTCACGCTGGGCGGCGCTGGCGGTGGCGGCGCTGCTGCTGGCCGGCACCGTGCAGGGCCTGATCGAGGTGGGCAGCCTCCCCGCCCTGGTCGACACCACGTACGGGCGGCTGCTGCTAGCCAAGATCATCCTGTTCGCCCTGGTGATCGGGGTGGCGGCGTACTCCCGGGCGCTGGTGCGCCGGCGGACCGCGGCCGGCCGGCCGACGTCGGTGCGGCGGGCGGTCTGGGCGGAGCTGGCGATCACCGCGGTGATCCTCGGGCTGTCCGCCACCCTGGTCCAGAGCACTCCGGCCCGGGTGGCCGCCGGTGACGTGGCCGGGTCCGCCAGCGGCTACTTCTCCACCACGGTGACCAGTCCGCTCTACTCCCTCCAGGTGGAGCTGGACCCGGCCGAGCGGGGCAACAACTCGCTACACCTGTACGCGTACACGAAGGACAACCGGCCGCAGCCGGCGGTCGAGTGGCGGGCGACCGCGGCGCTGCCGTCGGCGGGGATCGAGCCGATCGAGATCCCACTGCTGCCGTTGACCGACAACCACGCGACGGGGGAGGTCAACTTCCCGGCGGTCGGCGAGTGGCAGCTGCGCCTCACCGTCCGCACGTCCGACATCGACCAGGCCACGGTGAACGTCACCGTGCCGATCAAGTAGACGAAAGGCTCTCACCCAGATGATCCGTCTCCGGCGCACCGCAACCGCCGCCACCCTCGCGATCACCGCCGTCACCACGGCCGTGCTCGGCTTCGCCGGGCCCGCCTCGGCGCATGTCACGGTCAACCCCAGGGAGGCCACTCAGGGCGGTTACGGCCGGTTCGCCTTCCGGGTGCCGAACGAGAGCGACACCGCCTCGACGAACAAGCTCGAGGTGGTGCTGCCGGAGAACGCCCCGGTCGGCTCGGTGTCGACGATGCCCGTGCCGGGGTGGACGGTCGCGGTGGAGAAGCGCAGGGTCGACCCGCCGATCGAGGTGCACGGCAGCCAGATCACCGAGGCGGTGGCGAAGCTGACCTGGACGGCGACCGGCGACGCGGCGGTCAAGCCGGGGCAGTTCCAGGAGTTCCCGGTCTCGATGGGGCCCCTGCCCAAGGTCGACCGGATGGTCTTCAAGGTCCTCCAGACGTACACCGACGGCAACGTGCAGCGGTGGATCGAGGAGCCGGCCGCGGGCGCGGAGGAACCGGCGAACCCGGCGCCGGTGCTCACCCTGACCGCCGCCTCGCCGTCGCCGTCCGTGGCGGCGGGCGCCCCGGCCGCGCCGGTCGAGGCGGACGACGATGACGACGACTCCCCCGGCGTGGCGACCGGCCTGGGTGTCGCCGGCCTGGTCGCCGGGCTCGCCGGTCTGCTCCTCGGCGGGCTGGCCTTCGCCCGTACCCGGCGGCAGCCGACGGCCGGCTCTCCGGCCGGGCCCACGGCCTGATCCACGAACACCGCGCCGGCCCGTCGGACCCGATCCGGCGGGCCGGTCGCCGTGTACGCACGGACCTGCCGATATCCGCAGATCAGGCGGTGGGCGTCGGTAAGGTCGGCCGGGTACCCGGTCACCGAAGGAGACGGAACGGATGCGGTTCGTGCGGGCGTTCGCCGGAATGCTGTTGCTGGTTCTCGGGATTCCGGTCCTGCTGGTCGGCGCCGGGCTCACCGCCGTCGGCGGGCGGGCGTCGGCGGACGGGGCCTTCAGCGCCCGGTTCGAGCCGCTGCGCACCACCGGCAGCGCGGTCCTGGTGGCGGATGTCGACGCGCTGCTGCGCACGGAGGCGCCGTTCGCGCGGGTCGGCCCGTCCCGACTGCGGTTGACCGCCCGGACGGCTGACGGCCCCGCCTTCGTCGGCCTGGCTCCGTCCGAGGAGATGCGGCGTTGGCTCGCACCGGTCCCGCACGCGACGGTGGACCGGGTCGCGTTGGCCCGAGGTCCGTTGCCGGTCCGGCTGACCGACGCGGCGCCCGCGCCCACCGCCGGGCCCGTGGTCCCGGCCGCCCCGCGCGAAGCCCGTTTCTGGGTACGCGAAGGGGTCGGCGCGGTCGAGTGGAGCCCTGCCGAGCTGGCCGGCCGGCGGCTGAGCCTGGTGGTGATGCGCCCGGACGGCGGCGCGGAGCTGACCGTGGACCTGCGCGCCGAGCTGCGGGTCGACTGGCTCCGGCCGGTGGCCTGGGGGCTGCTCGTCGGCGGGCTGGTCCTGGTCGGGCTGGCGATGCCGGTGCTGCTGCGGCCGCTACGGCCACGTGAGGTGGTATTCGTGGTGGAACCCGATCAGGTGCCGGTGCTGGCCGGACGGCTGGGGGTCAGCTCGCTCAGCGGGCTGGGCGCGCCGCGCAAACCGGAGCCCGAGCGGCAGTTGGTGGCGGTCGGCGGGGCGGACGGTGGCCGCCCGGCGATCGGGGCGGCGCCGGCACGGCGACCGGCTTCTCTCGCCGACCTGCCGCCATGGCCGCCGGAGCGGTTCGGGGTAACCCCGGGGCCGGTGGACCTGGACTGAGCGGTTCGCGCCGACCGGTGGTCCGGTCCGCGCACCGGACTGAGGTCGTCGTGGTCCGTGCCTGTGGACCGCGGGCGGCCCTCCGCGCTGCCGACGCGGAGGGCCGCACTCACCGGGGGATCGGTGCTGATGTCGTCAGATTAGCGTCGAAAGTCGTTCAGGGAAACATCTGTCCAATTGGTGCGATTTATCCGCGTGGTGGGACTCGGCGCACCGGCAGAACCACCAACAACACCAGGGCCAGCAGCACGTACTCGTTGCGCAGCAGGAAGTCCCACGGCGTGTCGGTACGTGCCGGCGCCACCCCCCAGTCCTGGAAGGACACCACGCCATAGATGATCAACGCCGAGGTGGCGACCGCGACCGCGAGTAGCGTGCGTCGTCGGCGGATCCCCTCGGTGCTGCCCCCGTCGGCGGCCAACGCCGCGTCCACCAGCACCACCACCGTGGGGATGAACCAGTAGATGTGGTGGGTCCAGGTGATCGGGCTGATCAGCCCGCCGACCAGGCCGGTGAGGGTCAGCCCGGTCAGTTCGTCGCCGGCCCGCGCGGCCCGGGCCGCCCGCCACAGCCCGTACCCGAGCACCACCGCGACCAGCGCCAGCCACAGCAACCGGTTCGGCGCCGCCGGCGCGTCGATCCGGCTCAGCAACCCGAACAGCGACTGGTTGCCGGTGTAGTCGGTACGCCCGACCCGGCTGGTCGCCCAGAGCTCGTCGGTCCAGAAGCGCCAGGAGTCGCGCGGCGCCACCGCCACCGCCAGCAGCGTCGCCGCCACGGCCGTCACGCTCGCCACGCCCGCCGCCCACCACCGCCGGGTCACCAGCAGGTAGACGATGAAGATGCCCGGGAAAAGCTTGAGCGCGGTGGCCAGCCCGACGCCCACCCCGGCCCAGCGCCGCGCCTGCGGTACGGCGAAGAGCAGGTCGGCCAGGACCAGCACCACCAGCAGCATGTTGATCTGGCCGAAGGTGATCGTCTCGCGGGTGCTCTCCACCGCGAGGACCAGCAGCACCGCCACGACGAGTGAGAACACCC
Source organism: Micromonospora sp. KC606 (assembly GCF_004348675.1). Taxonomy (GTDB): domain Bacteria; phylum Actinomycetota; class Actinomycetes; order Mycobacteriales; family Micromonosporaceae; genus Micromonospora. The sequence continues at coordinate 8,518 of NZ_SMKN01000077.1, forward strand.
CGGGCAGTCCGTGCCGGGCGATCACCGGGGCGACCAGCCAGCGGGTCGTGACGACCACGCCGAGCGCGGTGAGCGCCGTGAAGACCGCCACCACCGCGCCGAGGCGCAACAGGCCGAACGGCCAGAGCAGCAGCGCGCTGAACGGCGGGTAGGTGAAGTAGAGCTCGCCCTGCACCCGGTCCGGCTGCACGTAGTCGTAGAGCGGGTTGCCGGCCCGCCACCAGTCCATCGCCCGCATGTAGATCTTGAGGTCGAGGAAGTCGTGTTTCAGGCCCGGCAGGTAGAGGGCCGGCAGCACGGCCGCGAGCGCCAGCACCGTGACGACCCGACGGACCGTACGGCCCCGCTGCTCGTCGGTGGTGACGGCAGGTGGCGCGACGGATTTGGCTGGCACGGGGAAACCCTAGCGGTCTCCTCCGCCGTCGGTGCCGAGGCGCGAGCACCCGGGTGACGACTACGCTGTGCCCCGTGGCTGACCAACTCGTCTGGATCGACTGTGAGATGACCGGGCTGGATCTCGGCAGGGACGCGCTGATCGAGGTCGCCGCCCTCGTCACCGACGCCGACCTGAACGTGCTCGGCGAGGGCGTCGACGTGGTCATCCACGCCGACGAGGCGGCGCTGGAGGCGATGCCGGAGATCGTCCGGACGATGCACGGCAAGTCCGGGCTGACCGAGGAGGTCCGCCGCTCGACGGTCACCCTGGCCGAGGCCGAGGACATGGTGCTGGAGTACGTCACCCGCCACGTCAGGGATCCGCGTTCCGCCCCGCTGTGCGGCAACTCGATCGCCACCGACCGAGGCTTCCTCGCCCGGGACATGCCCCGCCTCGACGCCCATCTGCACTACCGCATGATCGACGTCTCCTCGATCAAGGAGCTGTGCCGGCGCTGGTACCCGCGGGTGTACTTCGGGCAGCCACAGAAGGGGCTCTCCCACCGGGCGCTGGCCGACATCCGGGAGAGCATCCGCGAGCTGGAGTACTACCGGCGCGCCATCTTCGTGCCGCTGCCCGGCCCGGACGTGGACACCGCGAAGGCGATCGCCGCCGAGCTGTAGGCGGCCGGCGTACTCGCGCGCGGTGCCGAACCCGCTGGACGGAGCCGCCGGCGGTGTGGCTATTATTAGTCCGCACCCGCCCGGGCGACCGGAGCGGAAGGCATGGTGGCTGTAGCTCAGTTGGCAGAGCACCGGGTTGTGGTCCCGGTTGTCGTGGGTTCAATTCCCATCAGTCACCCCAGCCACGAAGGCCCCCTCCATCCGGAGGGGGCCTTCGTCGTTGGGGGTCACCGACCCAGGAGCCCGCTGGCGTCCGACGGGAGCCCTCCGCCTGGCAGAGGACTCCCGTGGTGCCGGTCAGGGCGTAGGCGAGGCGCTCGGGTCGCCCTGCGCGCCGCCGGGGGACGGGCTCGCCCCGTCACCGCTCGCGGCTGCGGTGTCCGGATCGGTCGGCGGTTCGTACGGCAGGGCGCTGCCCTTGACGTACTCGTCCCAGCTCATGTTCCAGTCGGTCCAGCCGTTGCCGTTCTGGAGCTTGCGCTCGGTGCCCCTGACCGTGATCGGGTCGCCGATGCGGGTGTTGGCGAACAGCCACGCCCCGTCGGCCATCGAGACGTTCACGCAGCCGTGCGAGACGTTCTGCCGGCCCTGCACCCCCTCGGACCAGGGCGCGGCGTGGATGAACTCGCCGCCCCAGGTGAGCCGCTGCGCGTAATCGATCTTCGTCCGGTAGCCCTCCTCGGGGCCCAGCTCCTCCAGGGTGTCGAAGACCGTCTTGCGCAGCTTCTCGATCACCACCATCGTGCCGCTGGACGACGGGGTGCTCTTCTTGCCCAGGCTCACCGGGATCGTCTTGACGACCTTCCCGTCCCTGGTGACGGTCATCCGCTTGGTCTTGTTGTCCACCTGCATGACCAGCGACGGGCCGATCTTGATGTCCACCGTCAGGTCGGAGCGGCCGTACCAGCCGTCTCCCATGGGCAGGCCACCGGCCTGCACCCGGTACGAGACGGTGCTGCCCGGCTGCCAGAACTCCTTCGGCCGGTAGCGGATCTCGGTGGGGCTGGCCCAGTGCCAGATGCCCTCCTGAGCCGGGGTGGCGGTGACGCTCATCCGACGCTGGACGTCGTCGCGGTAGTCCTCCGGGACGGCCCGACCGAAGCGGACGATCAGCGGCATACCCACGCCGACGACCTGGCCGTCGCCGAGGAAACTGGTGATCCTGACCTGCTTGTCGGGCTTGGCCATCACCGTGAAGGTGTTGGTGGCGGTGACCGGCTTGCCGTCGTCGCCGGTCGCGGTCACCGTCGCGGTGTACTTCCCGCCGTACTCCAGCGTGCCGGTGGGCAGCCAGCTCTGCCCGTCGGCCGCGAGCGTGCCCTTGACGGCCGTACCGGCGGAGTCCTTGACTTCGACGGTGGTCTGCTCGGCGTCCTTCGTGGTGAAGGTGATGCCGGTGGATGCCGGGACGTCGGTCGCGTCCGCCTTCGGCTCGGTGATGGTGGCCGTGGCCTTGGGCGCGCTCTCCCCGGCGCTCTGCCCGGTCGACGGCTTGTCGCCGCCGGATCCGGTGCAGGCGGAGGTTACGGCGAGCGCGGCGGCGAGAAACCCCGCCGTGAGCGCGCGGCGCCGCCCGGCGCGCCGGGTCAGCCGGTCGTGGGTAGCTCGCATGATGTCCTCACAGTCCTGGTCCCCGATGCCCCATCCTTACCCACTGACGCACGCGGGTGCCCGCCGGTTGCCGGTGCGGAAACCGACACACCGGCCGTGAGCTGCCGACATCGGCGAACGCGGGGCCTGGGCGGGTGACGCTCGTCTCCAGCGGCGGCCGGGTGGCCGGCGCGGGGCGGGCCGGTGGTGGTCGCCGGCCCGCCCTCGGCGGTTCAGATCAGCGGGCCAGAGCCGCCATCCGGCACCGGCAGGGCGCTGCCCTTGACGAACTCGGACCAGCTCAGGCTCCAGGCCGTCCAGCCGTTGCCCGGCGCGAGCTTCCGCTCGGTGCCCTTGATGGTGATCGGGTCACCGATCTTCGTCTGCTCGAACAGCCACCGGCCCATCGCCATCGACACGTTGACGCAGCCGTGCGAGACGTTGCGCCGGCCCTGGACCCCCTCGGACCAGGGCGCGGCGTGGATGTACTCGCCGCCCCAGGTGATCCGCTGCGCGAAGTCGATATCGGTGCGGTAGCGGTTGTCCGGGTCCGGGTCGTCCATGGTGTCGAAGACGGTCTTCTCCTTCTTCTCCATCACCACCAGGGTGCCGCTGGAGGACGGGGTGCTCTTCTTGCCCAGGCTGACCGGGAGGGTTTTGACCACCCGGCCGTCCTGCCGGACCGTCATCTGCTTGGTGGCGTTGTCGACCGACATCTCGAAGGCCCGGCCGATCTTGGCGGTGGCCGACCGGTCGACGTTGCCGTAGCGGCCGTTGCTCAGCGGGATGCCGGCCAGCGCGATTCGGACATCCAGCGTGGTGCCCGGCTTCCAGTACTCCGGGGCCCGGTAGTAGGCCTGGGTGCCGTTGGAGACCCAGTGCCAGGCGCCCGGCTGCGGCGGATCCGTCCGGACGAACATCCGCTTCTGCACCGCCGCCCGGTCCTTCTTCGGGATGCCCGGGTGAAACTCGACGACCACCGGCATGGCGACGCCGTACGTCCGGTCGTCGAACAGGTAGAGGCCGGAGCTGATCATCGACTTCGGCTTCGCCATCGTGGTGAACGAACTGGTGCCCTGCCGGGCCTCGCCGCCGGACCCGGCGCCGGTCACCGTGACCGTGTAGCGGGTGCCGTACCTCAGCGGAGCCGACGGCACCCAGGCGGAGCCGTCCACCCGCATCTTCCCGTCGACCCGCTTGCCGTCGGCTGAGGTCAGGACGACCGAGGACACCTTCCCACCGCCCGGAATCGTCGCGCTGATCTCCGTGCTGACCGGCTTGTTCTTCGACCCGTCGGCCGGGGCGACCGCCAGGCTCTCGGCTGCCCCTGACGGTGTCCCACCCGAGGGTGCCGGCTCCGGGACGTCCGTACCCGTGCCCGCACCAGGGGTGGGGCTGCTGCCGCCGACGAACTCGGCCTGTTTCTCGGCGTCGCCACACCCGGTCAGTGCCAACGACGCCACCAGAGCCAGGGCACCCACCATCGCCCCGACCCGCGTGAACCTGCCCATTCCCACCTCAGTTCTCGCGTGCCTGGCGACATGGTGCCGCATCGCCGTCGTCTCCTCGGCCCCGCCCGACGGGAATCTGGGGCTTTTCGGGGCATCTGCCCGATAAGCTCAGCCGAAGAGGGGAGTCGGGCACCCGATTTGGAAGAGCGCTCGGGGGCCGTGTAACCTTCTCTCCGTTGCCAACGAGCGCCGCTAGCTCAACTGGCAGAGCAGCGGACTCTTAATCCGCGGGTTCGGGGTTCGAGTCCCTGGCGGCGCACCAACGATCAAGGCCCTGACCTGGCGGTTCTCTGCCGGTCGGGGCCTTTTTCGGGTACGCCGGTGGTGGGTGGTGCTCGGTGGGTGCTCGGGAGCCGTTGGACCGGGGCGGCCGACGGTGGACGACGAGCGGTGGTCGTGGACGTTCGCGCCCGCCTTGGGCGAGCCCGCGCGGTGTTCCGTCCTGGCGCTTCGGCCCGGCTGTTTTCGGGCCGGTGATGTCGCGCTCGGTAACGGTCGTCGGGGTGGCTCGGGCGCGACGTGGCGGCTTGGTGCGGCGCGGCGGGTCGTGGGTTCGGTTGGTCGACGGCTGCCGGAGCTGGCTGTGAGTCCGTATTTAGAGATCCGCCACCGGTGGTCGTTTCGTCTGTATTGCGCCTTTAGGTATCAGATCTTCGGCCCAATCGGTGCTGCTTCCTGACAGGTCGCCCACCATCCGGGTCGCTGCCTCGAGCGCCGCCGTCCAGGGAAAGTCCCGCTGGCGGTTGTTGCCGCTGCCGGGAGGGTGCGGCTCCCATTCGGCCTCGGTCCCGATGATTCGGACGCGCTCGTCGCGGAGGCCCGCCACGGCGCGTTGGAAGGGTGCGCGGGTGGCCAGGGCGGCGTTGACGAACGGGACGACCACGGTGGGCACCTGCCGGCCGATCAGCTCGGCGACCGTGGTCAATGCGTAGTTGTCGGCGATGCCGAGGGCGATCTTGTTGATTGAGTTGTAGGTGGCGGGGGCGACGATGAGCGCGTCCGCGGTCGGGAGGGAGCGGCGGGTGCCGGGGGACGACCGGTAGGTGGATCGAACGGGGTGCCCTGTCAGTCGCTCTATCGCTTTCGGGTCGACGAAGTCGAGGGCGTTGGGGGTGGCGGTGACCGCTGTTGTCCACGACTGTTTCGTCGCGGCGGCGATCAGTTGGGTCACGTCTGCGGCGGGCCCGGCAGCGCAGACGACGATCTGCAGGTGGCGAGTCATACCTGGATCCCGGCGTGCTGGGCGAAGTCGAGGACGGCGGCGCGGACGTGCCCGCGCGTGAGGGCTGCCAGGTCGCCAGCGATGCGCTGTACCGCTGGCCGGCACCGGATCTCTTCTGGTGCGACTCGATAGGCGCTGCGCAGTGCGCTCAGGCCATGCTCGTAGCGGCCCCACTGGGTGTAGGCGCGAGCCACGTCGACGAACAGGGATGCCTTGCGTTCGGCGAGGTCGATCTTGTCTAGCGGTACCTGGCGGGCGAGGGCGATGGCGGTGCCGGCGTCGCCCAGGGTCAGTGCGATGTTGACGCGGTGCAGCACGACGTTGGTGGCACCGAAGCCGGTCCACCGGTCGTTGCCGTCGTAGCCGAGTCGTCCGGCAGCATGGGACGCCTCGTCGAGCATTGCGTGTGCGCTGTCCCGGTTGTCGTCACGCGCGGCGGCGACGGCACCGCGGAGCAGCAGGGCGCCGTAGACGGCCACCGCATCGGGTGAGGCGAGGCGGGTGCCGCGTCGAAGGGCCTCGGCCGCGTCTTCGGCGAGCTGCCTGGCCTGGCTGCTGTGGCCGTTGCTCATGAGGGCGTGGGTCATGATCCGTGCGCTGGTGGCCATCGCCACCGGGTCCTGACTGATCGAGGCGGCGCGGATGCTGCGTTCGGCGGCGACCAGGGCCATGCCCTTGTCACCGACCTTGAGCAGCACACTGCCGACGACGTGGTAGAGATCGCTGGCCAGGGCGCCTACCTGCGCTCGCTGCTCGCCTTCGCTGTCCGCGCGAGTCGGTTCCAGGGCGGGCAACAGGGCCACGAGTCCGGCGAGAAGCCGCTCGTACCGACATGCCTGGTAGTCGATCTTGGCTGCGGCGACATCGTGAGCGAACTGCCGAAGCGGTAGGGCAACTGGCTCGGTGTTATGAAGGGGCGGTGCGACCAGTGCGTTGAGCAGCGCTGCGACGCTCGGCAGGGACATGCCGCTGATCGTCACGCCGGTTAGGAGGTCTCTGCGCCGCACGTCGCCGCCCGAGTCGATGTCGTGAATGCTGCCTTCGCCAGTATGGGTGTGTGTGGCGGTGACGGGCGGTGCCGTGGGATCCGCAAGTGCACCGTGGGTTCCGGTACTCAGCAGTGCGTCGAAGCGCTCGCGAACATCGGGGGTCGCCCGCGCGAGTACGGTGTCCAGGGCTGCCTGCATGTCGGCACGGAGATGGACCTTGTCGCCCTGGCTGCTCCACTTGGCCACCGTCCGACGGGCCGCGCCCAAGTGATCGGCGAAGCCGGTAATGCTCATCCGCAACGCTTGACGCAGTGCGTTGGCTTCCCGGCCGGTCCAGGTGGTCACCGCGGCCATCGCACGTCCTCTCGCTGTGGACAGTTATCGGCCGGACGATCGTAACGGCACTCGTCGTGTTTGCAGGTGCACCGTGAGTGCATCGCCGGGACATCCCCATCACCGCGTTGATCGAGCGAATCTGATCGTGCTGGTGCGCTGCTCTTACGAGTAGGCGGCCGGCACGCAATCGCAGCCTCACGCCAGGGAGCTCGAGATGAACGACGGGACCGCCGGAAGGCAAGGGCGTTGCCCAGGGCGAAAGCCGGCGTCGTCGGGTGAAACCCGTTCATGCGTGCGGCTGAGGCCTCGCCCCCGTACTGCCATGAGGGCTGCGTGGGTGGGTGATCGGCGGTTTGCTCCCAGCCGCCGTGGTGCGGCGGTGGGCTTGCCTTTCCCCCGGCGGGCCCGCCGCTCACCGTCTCGGATGGCGGTGGCGGCATGACGGTGTACGTCTCGCGTAACGCGAGGGTCGACCAGTCCCGGCAGCCCGAGGCCGGGCATGCGTTTTCGCAGTGGCAGGTGTGGCCCGCTGATCCGCCTTTGCTCACGCATGTGTGGCGTCGGCTGTTCGAGCAGCGAGCTCGTGAGGCTGATCGCCGATGAGTCAGCAGCAGCGCCGATCCTCGGCGTACCGGGCTGTATCAGCTGGAGTCGAGCATCTACCGTTGCGTCCGCTGTGGATGTGTCGCCGGTGTGGGCAGCCGTGGCCGTGTGGGCCGGCGAAGCTGGCGCTCGTGGCCGAGTACCGGGACAGCCCGGTGAGCCTGTTCCTGTACCTGGCGGGCTGCCTGCGCGACGCGATCGACGATCTGCATCGGCTCAACCCCAGTGTGACGGGTAGCGCCTCCGACATCTTCGACCGGTTTCTCGGTTGGCCCACTCGGCACACGGACTCCTACCGGGTCGCCACCGCCGAGGCCAGTCGGGGCGAAGGGACATCGTCATGAGCGGCATCGGCATCATCAACACGACCGGCCAGCCGGCGATCGCCAGCAGTTTCCACACCCTGGTCGTGCAGCCGACCAGCTTCTGCAACCTCGACTGCACCTACTGCTACCTGCCCGATCGTAGATCCCGCCGACTGATGGAAGTTGCGGTCGCGCAGGCGTGCGTCGAATCGATCGCCCAGCAGAACAGCGGTCATCCGGTGAGCGTCGTTTGGCACGGGGGCGAACCCACCGCCACACCCATCGGGCTGTTCCGGGAGCTGCTGGCCCCGTTCGAGGAACTGCGCCGCGCGGGGACGGTGCGTCATGAGATCCAGACGAACGCGACGCTGATCAACCGACAGTGGTGCGAGCTGTTGTCCGCTTACGGGTTTGAGGTAGGGGTCAGCATCGACGGACCGGGCGCGTTAAACCGAAACCGCCTCGACCGGGCCGGCAACCCGACGGACACCAGAACCCGGCGCGGGATGCAGACCCTGGCCGACGCGGGGCTGGCCTACTCGGTGATCTGTGTGGTCACACCGGAGACCATCGACCACGCCGAAGCCCTCGTCGACTTCTTCACCGGCCTGCCCGGTTGCGAGTCGGTGGGCTTCAACATCGAAGAGCAGGAGGGCGCCGATCGGGCACCGGTGTCGGAGAACGCCGCTTACCGGTTCTGGCAGCGCCTCATTGAACGTCGCGTCGGCGGCAGCCCGCTGCGGATCCGCGACCTTGATCGCTTGGCCGACTATCTCGCCGCGATCCGCGCTGGGCACGTCGACCATGCCCCGTACGAGCCGATCCCGACCGTCTCCTGGGATGGGCAGGTGGTGCTGCTGTCACCGGAGCTACTCGGCATCACCGACTCGCGATACGGCGACTTCATCGCCGGCAACGTCCTCCAGCAGCCCATCACCGCCATGCTCGCCCGCGCCGGCGACCTGCGTTACGTCAACGAGTTCGTAGTCGCCCTCAATGACTGCGCCAGCCACTGCTCCTTCTATGACTTCTGCCGTGGTGCCCAGGCCGGTAACCGCTACTTCGAGCACGCGACGTTCGCCGTCCGTGAGACCACCTACTGCCGGACCACCCGACAGGCCGTCGTCCGCGCTGCTGCGGACCACCTCATCCCTCAAGGAGGACGATCATGACCAACGCTCTCGCGGCCCTCGTCAATGCCGAACCCGACCAACTCGCCCGCCTCGGCGTCGACCCGGAGCGGTCGATAGCGTCAATCGACGCGGCAAAGTTCGACAACCGCCCCACCTGGGACAACCGAGGGAAGTTCGACAGCCGACCCGGCTGGGACAACTGGAACAAGAAGAAGTAGCCCCGCCACGGAACGCGCGGGATGGCGTGCCCACCCCGCGCCTACACAGGTTGAGGACACATGCGCACCACCACGATCGGCGACGTGAAGGTCCTACTGCCGGACCTCGAACCGGACGACCTCGACAACACGACGAACCTGGCCGACGGCCTCACCGAGGCCCTCGTCGAGGGCGCCGCGTGGCGCGGCGCGCAGCTTGAGGACGCCCGCATCCGCAGCAGCCTGATGACCGGCGTGGACCTGAGCGAGAGCACCTGGGTGGCCGGCAGCCTCTACGGCTGCGAAATCATCCGTACCGACTTCTCCGGCGCGACCCTGACCGGCATCACCATCGACCGGTGCGCCATCACTGGTTCACGGTTCACCGGCACCCGACTCACCGACGTACGCCTCAAGGACGTGCTGTTCGACGGGTGCCGCTTCGACTACGCCACCTTTCAACGCGTCACCGCCGCCGGCTCCGTCGCCTTTGCCGACTGCACCCTCGCCCACGCCACCTGGTCCACCTGCCGCCTCCCGGGCATCGCGCTGCGGTCCTGCAACCTCGACGGCATGGAAATCGACTCCTGTCATCTCGACGGGACCGATCTGCGGGGCAGCCACCTCCGCGGCCTGAAGACCACCCTCGACAATCTGCGCGGTGTCACGGTCAGTCAGGATCAACTGCCCGACTTCACCAAGCTGACCATCGACGCACTCGACCTCGTCGTGCGCGACGACTAAATCTGCGGAGGCATCGTGCTCGTCGGACCCACCGGCAGCCCGGACACGATCCTCGTCTGCGTCCGGGGTAACTCCGGCTCGGGCAAGAGCAGCATCGCTCGGGAGCTGCGGCGTCGGCACGGCCGGGGCTGCGCCCTGGTCGAGCAGGACTACCTGCGCCGGATCGTGCTGCGCGAGCGGGACAAGCCCGGCGGCGCGGCCCCCGCGCTGATCGCGCAGACCGTCCGGTTCGCGCTCGACCACGGCTACCACGTGGTGCTGGACGGCGTCATGCACAGCGACCGCTACCGGAGCATGCTGACCGACCTGCGTGACGACCACCGGGGGCGGTCGCTGTTCTGCTACCTCGATGTGTCCCTGCCCGAGACGCTGCGGCGGCACCTGACCCGCCCACAGGCCAGCGAGTTCACCACCGAGCACATGAGCGGCTGGTACGTAGCCCGGGACGTCCTGGGCTGGCCCGACGAACTCGTCCTGCCGGAGACCACCACGCTCGAAGAGGCCGTCGAGGTCCTCGCCGCAGCCGCCAAACTCCCCCAGACCGGACGAGACGACGACCTACTGCCGATCGTCTCGTAAGCCCGGCGCTCCCTTCCCGAGGTGGGCGGGGAGCGGCGTCATCGCGTACTCCGAGACCCGGGCGTGTAGCCGACCAGATTCCGGGCGAGTGCTGGCCCGATCGAAAAGCTGTGGCGTACGGGCATGGTTCGGCAGGGGATCCCAACGAATGCCAGCCGTACCGCTCGGGTCAACTGGCAAAAATCATCCGTTCCGGAAAGCGCGCCCGGCCGTGCGACTCCGGCGGCCCTGACCGACTCGGTCAGCGGGAGCAATGTCTCACAAAGTGAGACAGTTTTACAGATGGGTCAAGATTTTTCTGCCGGGAATCCGTCCCGCTGGAGACCAGCACGTCTTGGCGGGTGCCAGCGCGTCCGGCTGGGTCCGGAAACGTCGTGATCGACTGCCGGTGATGCTGGTTGACAGGTGCTGCCGGCGGAGGCGTACTGGTACGAACGCGACCGCGTGGCGGTCTGCCCGCCGGGTCCGATCGGCCGGGGTGGTGGCGCTCCTTCGGGAGCGTCGCCGGTCGTTCGAGGCTCGGGAGTAGGCGGGCCGTCGATGGTTTTGAGTGACAGGGGGTCCGTGATGAAGGATTTTTCTCCGGCGGGTTGAGTCGACGCCCCCACCGGGCCGTCGTGATGTCGACGGCTCCCGGAGCACCTGTTTCAGGCTGAGACGAGCCCGCTGCGGGGCGGCACTGTGCCGCCCTGCCCTCCGTAACGGCTACCGCTGTTCCCCCTGCCGTGACCGCCTTTCTGGTGGTCGTGTCGGTCGTTGCTGCCCTGATCCGCCTTGGGTCGGCCGGTGCGCCGGTCGGCGTGTTCATTGACAACTCCACAGTGGGCTTTTGCCGCAGTCTCCCGCGCCCGCCGGTGCTGCGGCGCACACCAACGGCGTCGCGACGTCGACGCCACCATTCTTTTTCGATCAAGGAGCTTTGTGTTCTGCGTACATCCCATCTCACCGTGTTCCGGCTTTCTGCCGGTGGCGGTGACAGATTCCGTGTTGATCCCCGTTTCGGGGTCCGGGTTGACGCCCCCGTTGGGGTCAGTCTTCAGGCGGACGCCCGAACGGACCCCCTTGTCCCGCTCACACCGCAGGTCAGCCCGTCTGTCAGGGCTGACTGGTTGTGCTGCGACAGATCCGTCCTGGTCTCGGGTCTCTCCCCAGGGGGAGGCCATACGTATCGGAGGAGAGGTGATGGTGGATGGATGATCCGGTTCTGCGGGTGCAGTCGCAGCTGACCGACCGAGACCGGGTCCTGCTGGGCTGGCTGTACGACCACGGGGTGTTGACGTCGTTCCAGATCGCTGAGGCGTTGTTCCCGTCGTTGGACTTCTGCCAGCGCCGGTTGCGGACTCTGTATCGGTTGCGGTTGGTGGCCCGGTTCCGGCCGCAGCGGGCTGACGGCGGCTCGTATCCGTACCACTACGTCATCGACCAGCTCGGTGCCGAGGTCGTCGCGGCCAGCCGGGACGAGCGGCCACCGCGGCGTGACCACGCCCGCGTGGAGCGGCGACGCTGGACATCGAGCCGAACCTTGGAGCACCGGCTCGGCGTGAACGGCTTCTTCACCAACCTTGCCGGCTACACCCGCACACACCCAGGCACCGAGCTGGTCCAGTGGCTGCCGGAGGCGGCTTGCCAACGTGTTGGCACGTTCGCCCGTCGAGAGGATCCGGTCCTGGTGCGGGCTTACCAGCCGCGGGTGCGCCCGGACGGCTACGGCCTGTGGGCCGAGGACGACGTCAGGGTTCCGTTCTTCGTCGAGTACGACACCGGGACGGAGCCGTTGTCGGTTCTGGTCGGCAAGCTCGCCGGCTACGGGGACTTGTTCGCCACGCTCGACCGGGTGTGGCCGGTGCTGTTCTGGCTGCCTTCCGCCGCCCGTGAGGCCAATCTGCGGCGCCTGCTCGCCGACACGCCGCTGCGGGCGCTGGCCGCGACCGGCGCCCGCGATTACGCCGCCATGGCGGGCTTGTGTCCCTCTGAGGCGGTCTGGGCCGTCCCGGGCGGGGTAGGGCAGCGGCAGCGACTGGCCGACCTCGCCTCCTACGTCGTCGACGCTGGACGGGCGGGTGAGGCGGCGTGATGCCTGGCAGCGGCACGACGGCCGCGGACAGTACCTCGCGCCTGCGGAAGACAGCAAGACCTCGTCACTGTCACCGTTCTGTCAGCGCCCGCTCCGCTGGGCCTGACAGACCGGTGACAGTGCCGAGCCCTTCCGACAGCGACAGGGCAGAGGTATCGTCGCGCGCTCACCACGGACAGTCCGGCTCCCTGCCCGCGATCACGGTCCCGGACGACGACGCCCGGACCGTCCGCGCAGGTGCCCAGCTCTACCCGGCTGGCGGACGAGCCTCCGCCGCAGCCCGGTCCGGGAAGGTGGTCCGCCACGACCACACCGACGTCTGACCCGGACGGTGGTCCGCGCAGCAGCCGCGTCGAGGGCGCCGTCCAGATCGTGATCATGTTGGCGATCGGCGGGGCCGCTGGTGCGGCCAGCTTCACCCACGTCCACAACGTCGCCGCCGCCCACGGCCAACCCGGATGGCTGGCCTGGGCCGACGCGATCGTCCTGGAGCTGATGTCGATCGCCTCCGGCCTGGAGCTACGCCGCCGCAAACGCGCCCACACCTCAACAGTGTTTCCCGCGAGCGTGCTGGCCTGCGCGGTCACGCTGTCCCTCGCCGCGCAGGTCGTGGAGGCCGAACCGTCACCGATCGGCTGGATCGCCGCAGCCGTGCCCGCGCTCGGCTTCCTCGTCATGGTCAAGGTCGCCCTCGGCTACGCCGGCACCACGCCCACAACCAACGCCGCCCGGACCGCACACCATCTGCCGGACCAGCCCACGCAAGCCGCTCCCCCGAGCGGACCGGCCGAGACGACGCGGTCCGGCGGGACGGCAGGGCGGCGGTCTGCCACGCGGACGAGCGGCCTGGCAGAGGTCGCTCATCAACCTCACGGACGGGACCGCCGTCGCCGCAACGCCGGCAGGGGACGGTCCACGCAGCCCGGTGACGTGGGCGAGCTGTTGCCGGCGGCGCGCCGCGTCCGCGACCACCTCGCCGCGGACGGGCAGGCCCTGACCCGGGCGGCGCTCGCCGAAGCCCTCCGTGGAACAGGCCACACCGTGTCCAACACCCGGATATCCGAACTCCTCAAGACCCTCAGAGCTGAGGCGACCTCGCCGCCCGCGCCGCAGGACTCGACTTCACCGGCGAGCTCGGCACCACTACCGCCGTCAAGTCGGCAGCAAGCGACTCGCGCAACCGCGTTCGGCGGTTCGCGGCTGCCCCGACCAGCAAGTCATCTCGAACCCATGCATCCCAGACATCCACTGAACGGGCAGGAGAACCCCGAATCATGAGCACCGACGTGAACCCCACCGAGCACGACACCACGACAGACATCACGCCCACCGCAGCCGCGCCCGCCAGCGAGGTGTGGACGGTCGACCGCGTCCGCGCCCTCGGCGTGACCACCACCCTGGCCACCGCCGCATCGGTCCTTGGGATCAGCCGATCCCAGGCCTACCGGCTCGCCGCCACCGACGCCTTCCCCGCGCCGCTGATCCGCGCTGGCAGCCGCATCATCGTTCCGGTCACCGGCCTCCTCCACCTTCTACTACTCCACGCCGACCCCGCCCCGGCAGGCGGTGGCCGGCGACTTGAACCCGACCCGAAGGTGAGCGTGGATGCGACGACCCCGCCACCAGCGGATTCCACCCACCACCGCCGGCGGCACCATACGAAGCATCCAGGAGACGAAGAGTGAAGGGATCCACCTTCAAACGCTGCGGCTGCCGCGACAGCGTCACCGGCCGGCGACTGGGACGCTCCTGTCCCCAGCTTCGCCGGCCCGGCGGCGGCTGGTCCCGCAACCACGGCCAATGGCACTGGCAGATCGAAATCCCCGCCCGCGCCGACGGCACCCGCCGCCCACTCCGCCACGGCCCGTATGCCACCCAGGCCGACGCCGACGCGATCCTGGACCGCATCCGGGCCGCGCTCGCCGTCCCCGACCCCACCGACCCGCACACCACCGTCAAGACCGGTGACCTCATCGAAGCCGCCGTCAAGACCGGCGCACCCATCCCCACCCCCGACCAGATCCGCCGGGCACTGCACCTGGACATCACCCCCACCGAGCTGCCCACGATGCAGGCTTACCTGACCGACTGGCTCGCCGGACGCAAGAACATCAAGACAGGCACCCTGCGCTCCTACGAAGGGCACATCCGGCTGTACCTGATCCCGCACCTCGGGCACCTGCGCATCGACCGACTCCGCCCCGGCCACATCGACGCCATGTACGACGCCATCGCCGAACGCAACACCACCATCGCCACCCTGCGCGCCAGTCGCGACCAAGCCAAACGCGACCAGGTCAAGAACCAGCGCATCGTCGGCCCCAGAACCTTGCACGTCATCCACGCCACCCTGCGCAAAGCCCTCAACGACGCGATGCGCCGCCACCGCTACATCGACACCAACCCCGCCCTCATGGTCGAACTACCCACCGCCCGACCGCCCAAGCCCACCGTCTGGACCGACCAACGCATCCGCACCTGGCGCGACACCGGCAAGACCCCCAGCCCCGTCATGATCTGGACCCCCGAACACACCGGCAGATTCCTCGACCACACCCACGACGCCAACGACCGCCTCTACGCCCTCTACCACCTCATCACCTTCACCGGCCTCCGCCGAGGCGAAGCATGCGGCCTGCACTGGGACGACCTCGACCTCGACGCCCACACCCTCACGGTTCGCTGGCAACTCGTCCAGCCGGTCGACCCGCCGGCTGACCCAGCGCTATTAGCGACTTGATCTTCGCAATCCTGAGACACAACCTCCCGGTACAGCAGTAACCGCCACGCAGATACCTGACAATAGATCGCTTTCCAGCACCGGAAGTCATCGATAGGATCCGTCGGTGCCGCTGACTGTCTCTCTCCGCGAGCTGACCAACAGCTACGTTCGACTCCGCGACGCTGCCGAAACGAGCCCTCCGCCGGTGAGTCACCTACTACGCTTCTACTCCGTCGAGTGCGGGTTGAAGGTTCTGGCACTCAAGGACCGGAACGTGAGTTCCACCGCCCAGCAACAGGAACTCATCACGCATGATCTGCGGCAGCTGGCGAAGACCCTCAAGCTGAGTGCCTCCGCCTATCGGAACCTGATCAGCTGCCGACGCCTCGCAAAGGGGGGATTCAGCCATCCACCGGTAGCGGCGAAGGAACTCCACGAGGCGTGGCGGTACGGCGCGGAGCTTGATCCTGAGGACGAGAAGTGGACTGTGGCAGGCTTGACCACGCTCGGACAACTCTGCGCAGAAAGG
>NZ_SMKN01000078.1 GCF_004348675.1 Micromonospora sp. KC606
GCGTCCCCACCGCCGCCCGGTCACCGGGTCGCCGCCCGGTACGCGGTGGTGCCGTCGGTGGCGCGGGCGAGGTTTCTGCTGCCGCTGGCCTCCCGCCGGGTCGGGGCGGCCTCGACCCTGGCGTACAACGCGCTACGACCACCTCGGGTGCGGGTCGACCGGCTCGCGGTCGGGGTGCTGGCCGGCCTGGGCGGCACCGGCCTGGCCCGGATGCCGGTGCTGACCGTCGCCGTGCCCGACCGGGTCGACCCGGCGGAGCTGTTGCTCACCGACGAGCTGGGCCGGTCTGCGGGGTGCCGGCTGCACGCGGCGATCGGAATCCGGCCGCCGGACCCGCACCACAAGCCGACCCTGCAACTCTTCGACGACCGGGGAGCCCCCCGGGGGTACGCGAAGATCGGGTGGAACGACGCCACGCGGGCGATGGTCGTGGCGGAGGCCGCCGCGCTGCGCGAGCTGCCCCGCGACGGCGGTGACTTTCCCGACGTGCCGCGACTGGAGCGCGAGCTGCGCTGGCGCGACCTGGCGGTGACCCTGGTCGCGCCGATGCCACGCCGGGTGCGCCGGCTGCCTCACCCGCACCGGCCGCGGGTGGCCGCGATGCTGGCCGTCGCGCGCCGGGGCGGTCCGCCGGCCGCGCCCCGGCCGTTGGCCGGTTCGCCCTTCCTGACCGATCTGGTCGCCCGCGCCGAGCGGGCCGGTGGGCCGGTACGCGCCGCCGTGGCGGCGCTGGCCGCGCGGGACGGAACCCTCGGTCTGGAGTTCGGCGACTGGCACGGCGACTGGGTGCCGTGGAACCTGGGTGTCCATCGTGGCCGGCTGGTGGTCTGGGACTGGGAGAACAGCGGACGGCACCGCCCCGTCGGTTTCGACCTCGCCCACCAGGGGTTCCAGAGCGCCCTGTCGCTGCGGGACCGGCCGGTCCCGCAGGCCGCGGCGGAGATGGACGAGTTGCTCGGGCGGCACGGGGACGCGCTCGGCCTCGACGCGGCCCGCCGCCGGTTGGTCGCCGACGCCTACCTCGTCGAGCTGTGGCTGCGGACGGCGGAGCTGGCAGCCGGTGGGAGCGGCTGGAGCCGGAAACTGCACCCCGCGCTGCTGGAGCTGCTCGCCGAGCGGCTCGGGCCCTGACCACGTCGGTCCCCGCAGTCCGGGCGGCGCAGCTGTCCAACTCCCGACCGGAATTCGCGGAAAACAGCAGGCAGGGCACCCCGCGCTACCGCCGAACCCGCCGGGTCCACTACTGTGACACCGCTCGATCATCGCCTGTGGGGCGGCGTGGTCGACGGTGTCCGGGCGGCGTGGGGCGTCTCCGGGCTCCGGGGTGTGGGACAGGTCCGGCCGTCGGCCGGCGGGGCAGGGAGATCAATGACAACGGCAGTGCACGCCGGGCGAACGGCCGCCCGGTGGTCGGGCGTCGGCGGGTACGCCGTCGTGCGGAGCGGTGACCGCGGATGATCCTCATCTACGCGCTCGGGGCACTGTCGGTGTTACTGCCCCTCGTGCTGGTGCCGGCGCTGGCCCGCCGGGTGCCCGCGGTGCGGGCCGGCCGGGTCGCGCAGCGACTCCGGGTGGCCGTTGCCGGGCTCACCGCCGCGTTCGGCCGGGGCGGGGCGGCGCTGGTGGTGCTGCTGGCCGGGTGCGCCGCGGTGGTCGCCGTCTGCTGGCCGCTCGGCGAGGCGTTGGCCCGGCTCGAACCGCACGTCGACCACCCGGTCTTCGAATACGTGCACGCCCGCCGGTTCGACACCTGGGCGGAGCTGAACTCCTTCTACACCGCGCTGGGCGACCGGTACCCGCTGAAGTGGGTCACCGCGGTCGCCGCGCTGGTCTTCGCCGTGCTGTGGCGGCACCGCCGGTGGTGGGTGCCGTTGGTCGCGATGCCGCTGCAGTTCGTCGTGGAGCAGTACGTCCAGGCGATCCTGGCGACCATGGTCGACCGGGGGCACCCGCCGACCGACCTGGGCACGTACCCGTCGGGCGGGTGCGCCCGGATCATGTCGACCTTCGGCACCATCGCCGTGCTGACCATGTTGACCTGGCGCATCCCGCGCGCCGGTCGGGTGGCCCTGATGACCGGGGTGGTGACGCTGGTCAGCCTGGAGGGCTACACCCGGATCTACGCGGAGAAGCACTGGCTGACCGACGTGATCGGCGGCTGGATCTTCGCCGTGTTGCTGTTCGGGGTGATGGCGCTGGCGCTGCTGGTCACCGAGGGCCGGATCCGGCCCTCGGTGCCGCGGGCCGCGCCGGTCCGCGAGAGCGTCCCGTGACCACCCTTCTCGTCGCCTCCACCGGGGGACACCTCGCGGAGTTGCACGACCTCGCGCCGCGCCTCGGCGTGCACGACGACTGCGTCTGGGTCACCTTCGACTCGCCGCAGAGCCGCTCCCTGCTCGACGGCCAGGAGGTCATCCACGTCCCGCCAGCGTCCACCCGGGACGTGGCGGGCGCGTTGCGCGATCTGTTCGCCGCCCGGCGGGTGCTCGGCGGTGGCCGGTTCCGTCGGGTGATCAGCACCGGCGCCAGTGTGGCGGCATCGTTCTTCCTGCCGGCCGCCCGGCATGGCCTGGCCTGCCACTACATCGAGAGCGCCACCCGCACCGAAGGGCCCTCGCTGACCGGTCGCCTGGTCGCCGGCCTGCCCCGTACCCGGCTCTACACCCAGTACCCGACCTGGGCCGGGGGCCGGTGGCGGTACGGTGGCTCCATCTTCGACGGCTACGCTCCTTCGGTGCGACCCGCGCCCCGGCCGGTGTCCCGGATCGTGGTGGCGCTCGGCACCCACGACCGGTTCGGTTTCCCGCGGCTGCTGGCCCGCCTGGTCGACGTCCTGCCCCGGGAGGCCGAGGTCCTCTGGCAGGTGGGGTCGACCGAGGTGCCGCGGATGCCCGCCGGCGTCCGCCGGCAGGTGCCGTACGCGGAGATGCAGCAGGCCATGCGGGAGGCGGACGTGGTGGTGACACACGCCGGGGTCGGCTCCGCGCTGGCGGCGATGCGGGCCGGGCACCGCGCGATCTACGTGCCCCGGCGCCGGGCGTACGGGGAACACGTCGACGACCACCAGGTCGAGATGGCTCGTGAGCTGGACCGGCGCGGGCTGGTGCTGGCCCGGGAGGCCGACGCGGTCACCGCTGAGGACCTGGCGGAGGCGGCATCGTGGACGGTCGACAAAGTCGGATCCGTCATCCCGTTCCGGTGGGCGGCGTGACTCCGGCGCGCCCACCGGTCGACGTGCGGACGCCCGTCCGCCGTGGGTCGTCCCGGGGCGACCTGTGCGCACGGAGCGGGCCGAGCCGCCAGCAAAACGGACCGGTCGGGTGATGGTGCGACAAATCCGGACGCAGCATCCTACGCAGGATCTCACTTCATCATTGGGGGAATCAGTGCTTCTCCGAACGTCGTCTCGATCAGGTCGACGGTGGCTCGCCGTGCTCGCCGCGCCGGTGTTGCTCGCCGGTCTGCTCGCGGCGCCCGTCCGGGCTGCCGGGCCGCCCACCCCGGTCGCCATGACGCTGACCAGCGCGAATCCGGTGGACAACACCCCGCACGCGCAGAACGGGGACGCGAAGGCCTTCGCCGAGATCGGTGCCACGGTCTACGTCGGTGGCTCCTTCACCTCGGTGAAGGCCGCAGGCGCCGCGAGCTGGACGACTCGCAACTACCTCTTCGCCTACGACAGGGCCACCGGGGCGCTGAAGACGGCCTTCAACCCGCAGCTCGACGGCGCGGTGCACGCCCTGGCGGTCAGTCCGGACGGAAAGCTGATCGTCGGCGGCGCGTTCGGAATGGTCAACGGCGTCGACCGCAAGAACCTCGTGCAGCTCGACCCGAACACCGGCGCCACCATCGCCGCCTGGGTCGGCCGCAGCGACGGCGGCCTGGTCCGTCGGACCATCGTCTCCGGGGACAAGCTCTATCTCGCCGGCGCGTTCTCCTGGGTCAACGGCACCGCGCACTCGCTGCTGGCCCGGCTCGACGTCCGCACCGGCGCGATCGACCCGACCTTCCAGATCGACGCCAGCGTCGCCCGTACCAGCCAGCAGCTGGTCTGGGGCCTGGACGTCACCCCGGACGGCAACACCCTGGTCGCGGTCGGCAACTTCACCAAGGTCAACGGCCTCGACCGTAACCAGGTGGTGCTGGTCGAGGGGCTCAAGGGCACGCCGAAGGTCGCCAACTGGAACACCCAGCGGTACGTGGCGCCCTGCACGATCAGGGGCTTCCCGTTCTACGCCCGGGACGTCGACTTCTCCGACGACGGCAGCTACTTCGTGATCGCCGCCGACGGCGGCCGGTCCGCCGGCGCGTACTGCGACACGATCGCCCGGTTCGAGACCGCCACCCGGGGTGCGGCCATCGACGGCACCTGGGTCAACGACACCGGCCACGACTCGGTGACCTCGATCGAGGCGGCCGACAACGTGGTCTACGTCGGCGGGCACTTCCGCTGGCTGAACAACGCCAACGGCAACGACTCCGCGGGCGCCGGCGCCATCAACCGGTACGGCCTGGGCGCGCTCGACCCGATCAACGGCATGCCGCTGGTGTGGAACCCGACCCGCTCCGGCGCACCGTCGGGCACCACCGCCTGGGGCCCGATCGTGTGGGAGCTGTGGCGCGGCAGCGGCGGCATCTACGCCGGGTTCGACAGCGACGGTCTGGGCAACGAGTACCACGGCCGGATGGGTCTGTTCCCGCTCGCCGGCGGGCGGACCATCCCGGCCACCAACGCGCCGACGGCGGCCTCCGGCTACCTCTACATGGGCGCCGGAAACGGCCAGACGACCAAGGTTCCGTTCAACGGCTCAACCATCGGCACCCCGGTTCCCAGCAGCCAGCCGAACCTCACCGCCGCCGGCGCGACGTTCTCGATCGGCGACAAGCTCTACTGGTCCAAGACCGACGCCGCCGCCCCGCAGGGCAGCTCCCTGCAGGTGTCGATGTTCACCGGCGGTTCGGTGGGCGTGCCGTGGGTCAGCAGCGGCTTCAACGACTGGTACAAGCCGTCGACCATGAGCGGGGCGTTCTACCTCGACGGGCGGATGTACTACACCAGGGCCGGCGCCAACAAGCTGTTCTACCGCTACCTGGAGCCGGACGGCTCGATCATCGGCTGCACCGAGTTCACCCTGCCCACCACCAACCTGGACTGGGCCAACGTGCGGGGCCTGGCCTGGGTCAACGGCAAGCTCGTCTACGGCAACACCGACGGCGCCCTACGGACCGTGCCATTCGACGGCACCGAGGTCGACGGCGCCGGCGCGATCCAGATCACGTCGGCGAGGAGACCGGTTGGCTCATCCACCCGCAGTGTCGCCTATCTGTCGCCCCGGGTCACCACGCCGCAGTGGACGAGCCCGACGCTGTTCTTCGCCACCTCCTGACCGATCTGGCCCACCTTCTGACCGGTTCGACGACGACCGGGCGGTCCGCCGGTGTCCCCGCGACACCGGCGGACCGCCCGCGTCACAACGAGCCGGTCGGCTGTCGACCGCCGGTGGCCGTCCGGCGACAATGAGACGACCACCGGGCCCCGCCGGGTCGTCACCCGCCCCGTTCGGGGCCACCCCACCTCTCATCGTGCAAGGACCTGACTGATGGACGTGACCGACGTCGCTTCCGCCCGGCAACGCCCGGTCGGCCTCGTCGAGCTGGCCCGCATACCGCTGCGCCGGTGGCGGACCGTGCTCGCCGCCGCGGCGCTGGTGCTGCTGGCCGTGCTCGGCTACCTGTTCGTGCTGCCGGCGACGTACACCGCGACGACGGCCCTGGTGGTCCGGCCGGTGGTCACCGACCCGTTCTCGGTGCAGTCCGTCGCCGCCGACCGGGCGGTGAACATGACGGCCGAGAGTGGCATCGCCACCAGCAACGACGTCATCGACCGGGTCGCCGGCATCACCAACCGGGATCCGGAGGACGTGGCCGACGCCCTGGAGGTCGAGACACCGGTCGGCGGTCAGGTGATGCGCTTCAGCTACGCCGGGCGCAGCGAGCGGGAGGCGGTCGACGGCGCGAACGGCGCCGCCCAGGCCTACCTGGAGCTGCGCAAGGGCATGTACGAGAACCAGCGCGCGGCGGTGCTCAAGTCGTACGACGACACCATCGCCGTGGTCACCGCCCAGCGTGCCACCACCCAGCGGGCGCTGCCGAGCAGCCAGGTGTCGAGCAACCCCTCACCGCGCACCAGCGCCCTGCTGGACCAGCTCCGGGCGCTCAACGACCAACTCGCCACCCTCGCCGAGCAGCGGTCCAAGGTGGCCTCCGCCGACCTGAGCCCGGGTTCGGTGACCAGCGCCGCGCGGACCCCCGTCCCGTCCAGCCGGGACGCGGCGCCGCTGATCCTGTTGGCGGGCCTGCTCGGCGGCCTGCTCCTGGGCGGGTTGGTGGCCTTCGTGCAGGAGTCCTTGGACCGCCGGGTGCGCACCTCCGCGGACGCCGCCGCGGTGATCGGCGCGCCGCTGCTCGGCACGGTCCGTCGCGGCCCCGGCGGCCAGCCCGACGAATCCGATCTGCGGTACCTGATGCTCGCCCTCGCCCGTTGGCTGGACGGGCCGCAGCGCTCCCCCCTGGTGGTGCTCTCGTCCGCGGCCGACGAGGGACGGGAGCAGATCACCGCCGGCCTCGCCGTGGTGCTCGCCGCCGCCGGCCACGAGGTGCGCCTCGGCCTCACCCCGGAGTCCGTGGACCGGATCCGTCCACTGATGCTGGACGCGCAGCGCCGCAACCCGCCGGTGGAGCCGGCCCGCACCCAGGTGCCCCGACCCCGGACGGCGCCCACCTCCACGCCGGTGCCGGCGGCCACCGTGGCCCCGGGCGGCGGCGGCCCGGAGGACACCATGGTGATACCGGCGGTTCGCAAACCTCGCCCGTTCCCCAGCAAGCCCGAGACGAACGGGGTGTACCGGTCCACCACGAGCGAGGAGACGCAGGTCATCCCGTCCGCGTCCCGGTCCGCCCCGGCTGCCGGCGGCGCCACCGAGGGGGTGGAGCTGCGGATCGGCCCCGGCAAGGTGCACCTGGTGTATCTCGACAGCCCGTCCTCGCCGGGGCTCACCCTGCTCGACGCGCCGCCGGCGCTGCACGACGAGCGGGGCGTGCGGGCTGCCCGGGAGGGCCGGGCGGTGCTGGTCACGGCCCTGGACACGACCCGCACCAACCAGTTGTCCCAGCTGGTGGAGCGGCTGCGGTCGGCCGGGGTGGAGCCGTTCGGGTTCGTGGTGACGGGAGCGGGACGTGACTGACCACGACCGGCCGGGGGCCGCCCCACCGCCGGGGCACCCGCCGGTGACGGTGGTGGTGGCCACCCGGGACCGCCCGGGTCTGCTGGAACGCGCCGTCCGGGCGGTGCTCGACCAGGACCATCCCGGCGCGGTGGAGTGCGTGGTGGTCTACGACCACACCGACATCCGTCCGCTCGACCTGCCGGTGCCGGCCAACCGCTCGCTGCGGTACGTCACCAACAGCCGTTCCCGGGGGCTGCCGGGCGGCCGGAACACGGGCGTGGCGGCGGCCAGCCACGAGCTGATCGCGTTCTGCGACGACGACGACTTCTGGCTGCCGGCCAAGCTGCGCCGTCAGGTGGAGCTGCTCGCCGGGCGGCCCGACGCCGCCGCGGCCAGCTGCGGCATCCGGCTGGCGGGCCCCGGCATCGCCAAGGAGCGCCGCCTCGCCGCCGCCGAGGTGACCCTGGCCGACTTCGTCGAGGACCGGGTCATGGAGGTGCACTCCAGCACGCTGCTGATCCGCCGGTCCACCTGGGACGCCGTCGGCCCGGTCGACGAGGAGCTGCCCGGCGGCTACGGCGAGGACTACGAGTGGCTGCTGCGGATCGCCGCGCACGGCCCTGTGGTGGTCGTGCCGGAGGTGCTGGTGGTGGTGGACTGGCACGGCGGCTCGTTCTTCTTCGGCCGCTGGGCCACGATCGTGGAGGCCACCCGGTACCTGCTCGACAAGCACCCCGAGCTGGCCGGCAGCCGCACCGGGCTGGCCCGGCTGCACGGGCAGATCGCCTTCGCGCTGGCCTCCGGGCGGCGTCGCCGGGAGGCGGTGCGCGAACTGGGCCGCGTGCTGCGGCTGAACCCGCGCGAGAAGCGGGTGCTGGTGACCGTGCCGGTGGTGCTCGGGCTGCTCTCCGGGGAGCAGGTGTTGCGGCTGGCCCAGCGGACGGGGCGGGGTGTCTGACCGCAGCGCCGGGACCGCCGCGCCGCCGCACCCCGGGAGCACCAGGCCGGCTCCCGGGGGCGGCCTGCCGTCGGCGCCCCCGCCGCCACCGCTGCCCGTCTGGCCGCTGACGGTCATGTTCGCCCTGGTCCCGCTCTGGTGGGCGCTGGGCGCGTTCTACCTGGGCTGGTCGGTGCTCGCCGCCGTCCTGCTCACCCTGCTGGTCGCCCGGGGGCGGGTGCCGCTGCCGGTCGGGACCGCCTGCTGGCTGGTCTTCCTCGTCCTGGTGCTGGCCAGCGCCACCCGGCTGGACCGGGCCACCGCGTACCTCACCTTCGGGCTGCGCTACGGCTTCCTGGTGACCGCTCTGGTGGTCTGTGTGTACGTGTACACCCTGGTCCGGGAGGGCGCACCGTGGGAGCGGGTGCTGCGCCCGCTCGGCTGGTACTGGCTGGGCATCGTGGGGCTGGGCTGGCTGGCCGTGTTCGCCTCCGACTTCGCGCTGACCACCCCGGTGGAGATGGCTCTGCCGGGCGCCCTCGCCGACGAACGCTACCTCCAGGCGCTGACCCACGTCCGGCTCAACGAGTTCAACCCGTGGTCCCGTACGCCGATCTACCGCACCGCCGCGCCCTACCCCTACACCAACAACTGGGGTACGGCGTACGCGCTGCTGGTGCCGTGTGTGCTGGCGTACCTGACCTCGGTGCGCACCGGCCGGTTCCGGGTGGCGCTGTGGGTGTCGCTGCCGCTGTCGGTGGTGCCGGCGTTCCTGACCCTCAACCGGGGCATGTTCGTCGGTCTCGGCGCCGGCCTGCTCTACCTGGCGCTGCGCGCCCTCGTCCGGGGCAACGCCCGGCTCATCGTCTCGATCGCCGGGCTGGTGCTGCTGGTCTGGATCGTCAGCCTGGTGGTGCCCGTCCAGGAGATGATCAACGCCCGGGTCAGCACCACCGACACCAACGTCGACCGGTTGGACCTGTACCTGCGCACCTGGCAGGCGGTGCAACAGTCCCCGCTGCTCGGCTACGGCGCGCCGAAGAGCGTCGACACCACGCTGGCCGCCGAACCGCTGGGCACCCAGGGCCTGATCTGGCAGATCCTCTACAGCCACGGCATCCCGGCGCTGGTGGTCTTCCTCGGCTGGCTGGTGCTGGTCGCCCGGCGGCTGGCCGCCGCCGTCTCGCCGGCCGGGCACTGGCTGAGCACCGTGCCGGTGATCGCGCTGGTGGTGATCCCCGTCTACGCGTACATCGACCCGAACCTGTCGATCATCTTCTTCGCCGTGGGCGCCGGGCTCGCCGCGGTCGCCGGGCCGGTCAACCGGGCCTCGCTCGGCCCGTCCAGCCTGGCCCGGCCGGCGCCGCTGACGCCGTGGCGTACCCGCAGCGTCGGCCGCGCCGCCGTGCCGCGCGCGGCGACCGGGGTCGCGTCGGTGCCGCTGCGCACGGCGGTGCGCAGCGTGGTCCGCCGGGTGACCGGCACGGCCGAGCAGACCCCCGCTTCCGATCCGACCTCCGCATTCCCGTCGCCGTCCGCACCCGCCGAGGACGCCCCGGGTTCGTCCGGGCCGGCGTCCGCGTCACGGCCGGGCACCGGAGCCTCGCCCGGGGGAGGGGCGAAATGACCGCCGGGGGTACGCCGACCCCGGCCGTCACCGCTGCCCCCGCGACAGGCGGCGACCGGGAGGTACGTCGCGGCACGCGCAGCGGGATGGTCGGGCTCGCCGGGGCTGCCGTCAACGGCCTGCTCGGCTTCGTGCTCACCGTGGTGATCGTCAGAGGCCTCGGACCGGCCGGTTCCGGCGCGATGTTCACCGCGATCGGGGTGGTGGCCATCATGGGCGTACTCTGCTGCGCCGGCGCGGACACCGCGTTGGTCTGGATGCTTCCCCGGCGTACTCCGGGTCGGGACGGGGACGCGGCCCGGTTGCTGCCGGTGGCCCTGGCCCCGACGTTGCTGCTTGCCGTCGCTGTGGCGGCCACCGGCGTCGCCTGCTCCGGGGCGCTCGCTCCGGTGCTCTTCGACCCTGGCGCGGCCGAGGGCAAGGGCCTGCTCCGGCTCGCCTTCGCAGGCCTGCCTGTCGTGGTGGCGATGACCGTGTTGCTCGCCGCCGTTCGGGCGGTCCGCCCGGTCGCTGCGCTGGTGGCCGTGCAGTACGTGCTCGTCCCGGCGGCCCGTCCGGCGCTGGTGCTGGCCGCGCTCGCCGCCGGGGCGGGCGTGACCATTGCCTTCGCCGGCTGGTTGGCCCCGGTGGCGCTGGCCGTGCTGGCCTGCGCGGCGCTGCTGCTGCGTCCGCTCGGCCTGACCGCCGGAGCACGGCTACGCCCGGCCGGCGAGGACTGGCGGACGCTGTGGGGCTTCGCGCTGCCCCGGGCCGCCTCCGCCACCATCGACGCCAGCAGCATGTGGTTGACGGTGCTGCTCACGGCCGCGCTCGCCGACCAGGCCGAGGCTGGCGTGATCGGTGCCGTCGGCCGGTACGCCCTGGCCGGCCTGCTGATCATGCATGGCCTGCGGGTGGCCGTCGCACCGCAACTGTCCCGGCTGCTCGGCCAGGGCCGCACCGTCGAGGCGGCCGCTGTCTATCGGCGGATCACCATGGTGATCATCGGGTTTTCCTGGCCGGGCTACCTGTTACTGGCGATCTTCGCGCCAGGTTTCCTGCGGCTGTTCGGGGCGGAGTTCACCACCGGCGCCACCGCGATGGCCCTGCTCGCCGGGGCGATGATGGTCAACTCCGGTACTGGGATCGTGCAGACGCTGCTGCTGATGAGTGGCAGCAGCGGGCAACACCTGCTGGCCGCCGCGACCGGCCTGCTGCTCAACGTCGGGCTCGCCGTGGCGCTGATCCCGGCGCACGGTGCGCTCGGCGCGGCCGTGGCGTGGACCGCCGGGATCCTGGCAGAGAACGTGCTCGCCACCCTCGCCGCCCGCCGGGTGGTTGGCGCACCGCTGGTCACACGGGCGATGCTGGCCACTGCCGGGCTCGCCGGCACCGCCACCACCGTGCTGGCCGGGGCGGTCGCGGCGGTCGCCGGTCGCGACGTGGCCGGACTGTCCCTCACCCTCGCGGTGATGGTGCTGCTCGCCGCCATGCCGCTGCTGCACCCCCGGGTACGCCGGCAGGCGCGGGCGGCGGCGCCCACGCTGTTCGGCCGGGGGCCGCGATGACGAGGAGGACACGATGACGACGATGCGGGACCGGGTGAAGGCGCTGGTGCCGGCCCCGGTGGTGACCGGTGTGCGGCACACCCTGGTCCGGTACGGGGAACGCACCAGCCACCGGCGTCCGCTGCCGGACTTCCTCGTCATCGGCACCAAACGCGGTGGCACCACCTCGCTCTGGCGCTACCTGCTGGCGCACCCGCTGGTGCCCCGGCTCTTCCCTGGCTGGAACACCAAGACCTCGCACTACTTCGAGGACACCTACGCCCGGGGCGAGGCCTGGTACCGGTCGCACTTCCCGACGCTGCGGCAGCGGCAGTTGCTGGAACGCCGGCACGGCGGGCCGACCCGGGTCGGCGAGGCGGCACCGCTGTACATGTTCCACCCGCTCGCCCCGGAGCGGGTGGCTGGGCTGATCCCGTCGGTGAAGCTGATCGTGCTGCTGCGCGACCCGGTGGAGCGGGCGTACTCGCACTGGAAGGAACGGCGTACCGAGGGCGTCGAACCGTTGGGCTTCGCCGAGGCGCTGGCCGCCGAGGAGGAACGCACGGCGGGGGAGCGGGAGAGGCTGATCGCCGAGCCGACGTACGTGAGCAACGCCTACGACTGGTACAGCTACCGTGCCCGGGGCCGCTATCTGGAACACCTGGAACCCTGGCTGGAGCGCTTCGACCGGGAGCAGTTGCTGATCCTGCCGAGCGAGACGCTGTACCGGGAGC
The DNA here is from genome assembly GCF_004348675.1 of Micromonospora sp. KC606. Lineage (GTDB taxonomy): Bacteria > Actinomycetota > Actinomycetes > Mycobacteriales > Micromonosporaceae > Micromonospora. The sequence goes on from NZ_SMKN01000078.1 coordinate 12,051, forward strand.
CGGCCGCCACGTACGCCCGGGTGCTGGACTTCCTAAGCCTGCCTCCGCACCAGCTCGACCGGTACGAGGTGTTCAACGACCGGCGCAGCAGCGCCATGGACCCAGCCGTCCGGGACGAGTTGACCCGCTACTACGCGCCGTACAACGACGCCCTCGCCGCCCGGCTGGGCATGACCTTCGACTGGGGGAGCTGATGGTGGCGAGCGGAACCGGAACGAACGACGAGCGCGCGCCCGCGCACCGGAGCCGGGGGCCGCTGCACGCGTTGCGCTTCCGGCTGGTCGACGCCCCCGACTCGTACGGCGCGAAGCGCCGGGCGAAGCGGGCGCTGTGGCTGTCGGAAACCTTTCCGGACCTGGCTGAGATGTCCGTGCTGGACCTGGGCGGCCGGGTGAACAGCTGGACGAAGGTGTCGGTCCGGCCGAAGCACGTGCACGTGGTGAACCTGGAACCGCTGCCGGCGGAACTGCCCGACGGGATGGAGGCCGACCACGCCGACGCCTGCGAGCTGCCCCCGTCGATCCTGTCCCGCCGCTACGACCTGGTGTTCAGTAACAGCGTGCTGGAGCACGTGGGCGGGCACGAGCGTCGGCGGCGGATGGCCGAGGCGATCCGCGAACTGGCCCCCCGGCACTGGGTGCAGACCCCGTACCGGTATTTTCCGATCGAGCCGCACTGGGTGGCGCCCGGCATGCAGTTCCTGCCGGTGCCGGCTCGGGTGGCGGTGGCCCGCAAATGGCCGTTGGCGTACACCCCGGGCAAGTCCTGGAACGCCGCCATGAAGCAGGTGCTCACCACCGAGCTGATCGGCCGGGCCGAGATGCGCTACCTGTTTCCGGATTCGACAATCCGCGCGGAGCGGATGCTCGGCCTCACCAAATCAATCATCGCAGTACGGACGGCCTGAGCATCCCGCCTGTCTGCTATGGACGTACGTGCATGTCCTCATCGGTAACGCAATCCTCTGAACACCTAATTGCCCCTAGGCAACTGGCGGCTGTAGCGTTCACTGCACTATTGGCCTGGATGCGGGGGAAAGTGTCAGTGGTTTCTGCGCGCGTACGGGCAGGCGGATGTCCGGATAACGGGGCTGACCACGGAGACGGCCGAGTACGTCGCCCACCCCGACGGGCACGTGGAGGCGAAGGTTCACGCCGGCCCAGTGCGGATGCAGCAGGACGGCAAGTGGGTTCCGATCGACCTCACACTCCAGTCGGCGGCGGACGGGTGAAGAACCGGGAGGCCGTGGACCGGCTGCCGGGAGGGGAGGTGTGGCGAGGAAGTGATCAGAGGGAATTCGGGTGGGCAATCTACCGCGTTCGGCATGGGTGGCAGAGTTGATCTGTGCATCGAAGTGCCCATCGTTTCTCAGGTGGTGATCGATCTGGGTAGGTTATTTAATCGACCTTCAAAGGGCGCTTCGGTGAGGTGTCTAGGTCGCTCTGACCTTCAAATTCGACTGCTGGCTCCGTCGTTCTTGATAGTTCGGATGAAGGTCGCCGGCTTGCTCGATCGTTACACCAAGTTAACCCTCCTCCTGGTGACTTCCCTTGGTGTTCTCGGTGGCGCTTTCAATGTTTGGTCGGTTTTTTCTGAGGGCTTCCCGGGGGAGCTCCGCCTCTTGTTTCCATTTGCAATCGCGATATTGCTGCTGTGGGGGGTGGGGCGGCTTGCGATCCCGGTGAGGCAGCAGCCGTATTGGGAAGAAGGTTACGTTGTTGTGCGAGACCTGCCTGATGTGGTGGCAGCGGAGCTCGTTTCGAAAGTCGACGGTCGTGGCGTGGTTGTCCGTCCCAGGCGTGCACATTGATTCTCCGCAAGGAAGCGAGGAGCGAACCAGGCCAACACGCACGGGTCAGCGAGTGACGGCGGGCTCGGACGTCCGCTGGTCGGGACGCCAGCCGGCAGGGCGGGACGTGACCCGGGCGTGACAGCCCGTCGTGTTGCGCTGGCTGACTGCAGGTGAATCGCACGGTCCCGCCCTCGTCGCGTTGCTGCAGGGGGTGCCCGCCGGGGTGGAGGTGACCTCCGCCGACATCGCCGGCGAGCTGGTTCGCCGCCGGCTCGGCTACGGCCGGGGCGCGCGGATGGCGTTCGAGCAGGACGAGATCGGGATCATCGGTGGCCTGCGGCCCGCGTTGTAGCTGAGATGTGCGGTCGAGCAGAACTGACCACCTTTGAGAAGGCAGGGAAATGGGATTAGCAAAAGAAATTCTGTACCTGTCGGAACTTGCTGGCATTGTGCTCGCCGCCTACGCTGTCGTCGTAGTCGGAATCAAGGGTCAGCCGCCACGCAGCCGGCGGTGGTGGGGAGCGGCGAGGCAGCTGTCCCGTCGGAGTTTCGCCGCTCTGTTCGGATCCCTGGGCCTGTCTTTCAGCCTGTTGATGTATCTCATTCTGTTCCACCGTGATCAACAGGTCCGGTTGGCAGTCGGTGTGCTGGCGGTGGTGGTTCTGCTGCTCGTGCTCAACTGGATCAGGCTGGCGCGAAGCCACCCTGACCGACCGGCTGAACGAGCGGGGTTGGGGACCAGGCAGCTGCGGTCACCCGAGCAGCCGTACAAGGTCAGTTTCCTACTCGTTCTCGCCGTCGCCTCTGCCGCGTCGGCAGTGACGGCTGAGGGCGCACCGGCCAAGGCGCTGGGTGTCGGGGCGGGCGTCGTTCTCGTCCTGCTGGCGTGGCGGGCGGCCGTCGTCAGGGTTTCCGTCACCGACTCCTCGGTCGCCGATGTCCGGCTGTTCGTGCGGCGCACGTACGAGCGGACGGAGGTGGCCGAGGTGCATCTCGGCCGTCCCGGCGGCTTCCTCGACGGTCACTGTCTGGTCCTGACCCTCACCGATGGGCGGAGGCGCCGCTGACCGCGTCCCGTGTGTACTCGTGGTTTCCCGTCGTCGCACACTTGGCGCGGCTGCGGGAGCTGCTGGCCGACGTGCGGCGTTGGCAGGAGCAGGCAGCCGGTGGGGCGACATCGAGAGCTGACTAGTGGTGCTCTGTTGCGTCTTGGTCAATATCCGTAGCCGTCGGAGGCGGCTGCATGGCGAGGCACTGAGTTCTTCCTGACCCAACATGTAAATGGTCGGTGCAGCGTCGGGCATCAGGGCCACCCTCGGGGCCGGGCGGGGGTTGTCCCAGGTGGCGGCCTCCCCGTGCCGCGGGTAGTGTCGCCGTCCGTGAGCGCGGTGATCCGAAACAACGTGACGGTCACGGGCCGGGACACCGGGCCCGCCCTCGTCTTCGCCCATGGCTTCGGTTGTGACCAGCACATGTGGCGTCTCGTCACGCCCCGCTTCACCGACGACTACAAGGTCGTCCTCTTCGACCACGTCGGCTGTGGTCGATCCGACCTGTCGGCGTACCGACCCCAGCGGTACGCCTCCCTGCAGGGCTACGCGGACGACGTACTGGAGATCCTGGCCGAACTCGACCTGTGGGATGTCGTGTTCGTGGGCCACTCCGTGAGCGCGATGATCGGCGTGATCGCCGCGGCGGCAGAGCCGGACCGTTTCTCGCGGCTGGTCCTGGTGGGCCCCTCGCCCCGCTACATCGACGAGGATGGTTACCGGGGTGGCTTCACCCGGGCCGACATCGACGAGCTGCTGGAGTCGCTGGACAGCAACTACCTGGGCTGGTCGGCCGCCATGGCTCCAGTGATCATGGGTAACCCGGACCGGCCCGAACTCGGCACCGAGTTGACGAACAGCTTCTGCCAGGCCGATCCGGCCATCGCCCGGCGGTTCGCCCAGGTGACGTTCCTCTCCGACAACCGGGCGGACCTGCCGAAGGTCACCATGCCCAGCCTGATCCTCCAGTGTTCCGACGACGTCATCGCCCCGTACGAGGTCGGCGAGTACGTGCACCGTAACCTGCCCGGCAGTTCGCTGGTCCTGCTGAAGGCGACCGGCCACTGCCCGAACCTGAGCGCCCCGGACGAGACCGCAGCCGCCATCGACGCGTTCCTGAGCAACGACTGAGCGTGGCCGAGCCGCCCCCACCGACCGAGAGCTTCGTCCCCCTGCTCGAGGAGAGCGCGGAGGACCTCTACGAGGGCGCTCCCTGCGGGTACCTGTCGGTGCTGCCGGACGGCACCGTCGCCCGGGTCAACCAGACATTGCTGGACTGGACCGGTTACCAACGGGCGGACCTGCTGGGCCGGCGGGTGCAGTCCTTCTACACCATCGGCAGTCGAATCTTCCACGAGACCCACCTGGGGCCGCTGCTGCACATGCAGGGTGAGGTGCGAGGCGTCGCCATCGAGTTCCGGCGTGCCGACGGCAGCCGGTTGGACACCCTGGTCAACGCGGTCCTGCGGCAGAACCCGGGGACCGGGTCATCGGTGCTGCGGATGACCGTCTTCGACGCCACCGACCGGCGCTCCTACGAGCGGGAACTGCTCGACGAGCGCCGCCGCGCTGAACGCAACGCGGCCCGGATCCGGGTGCTCCAGGACATGGTGGCACGGTGTGCGTCGATCGATCGGGCCGTGGACATCGTCGCGCCGATCGTCGCCGCCGGGACGGCGGCGTTCGAGGCGAGCACGACGGTGGTCCGGCTGCTGGACCCGGAGGAGTCCGTGCTCACCGTTGCCGGCCCCGGCGCACCAGCCACCGCGTCGATCCTCCTCGCCGACCCCGTGGCGGAGGCGCACGCCGTCCGCGTCGGCGACGTGGTCGTGCCCGAGCCGACCCCAGCCGACGTACGGGCCGTGACGCCGCTGGTCGTCGACGACCGGGTGCTCGGCACGGTGTCGTTCGGCTTTCCGCCGGGCCGGCGGATCGCCGCCGACGAGGTGGAGCTGATGCGGACCGTCGGCCGGCAGGCCGGGCAGGCGCTGGAGCGCGTGCGGCTGCACGAGGAGACCGCGCGGAGAGCCTGGCAGTCCGCATTCCTGGCCCGGCTGAGCCGGGACCTGGACGAGGCCGTGGGCTCGGCCGACCGGGCCCGGCGCCTGGTGAACCTGCTGGTGCCCGAGCTTGCCGAGTACGCGCAGGTGGAGATGGTCCGGGAGGAACAGACCGGGTGGCTGTCCGCCTCCGTGCCGGACGCCCGGGGCGCGACGGACTCCGCCGACGAGGTGATCGCCTGCGGCCTGCGAGGAACCTGGCCCACCCGGGAGGAGGTCGTGGCCACCGTACGGGCGGCGGCCCGATCGGGGCAGGTCGCGACGGTGCCGGCGGCGCCGCACGGTCGGCGGGGTCTCGTGCTCCCGTTGCGGGCCCGCAGCGCGGCGATCGGCACACTGCTGCTGGTCGGCGAGGCGGCCGAGCGCAGCCGCGTCGACCAGGACTTCCTGCTCGATCTGGCGGACCGGGCCGGGCTGGCGCTGGACAACGCCCGCCTCGCCGAGCAGGACCGCGAGATCGCCCGCACTCTCCAGCGCAGCCTCCTGGTCACCGAACGGCCGACCGACTCCCGCTTCCACGTGGCTACCGTCTACCGTCCGGCGGTGGAGACGCTGGAGGTCGGTGGTGACTGGTACGACGCCTTCACCACCTCCACCGGCAGTGTCGGGGTCGTCGTCGGCGACGTGGTGGGGCGCGGCATCCGGGCAGCCAGCGCGATGGGTCAGCTACGCAGCGCCGTTCGGGCGTTGGCGAAGGCTCAGTGCAGCCCGGCCACGGTGTTGAAGCACATGGACGATTTTGTCGCCACCCTTGAGGTCGGGCAGATGACCACGTTGGCCTACGCCGAACTCGCGCTCGACACCGGCATGCTGCGGTACGCGTGCGCCGGGCACCCGCCGCCGCTGCTGCTCCCCCCGGACGCCGCTCCCCGCTTCCTGTGGGAGGGCCGGTCCGGGCCGCTCGGTACGCACACCGCCAGCCGGGCGCGCCGGGAGGCGGAGCTGACCGTGCCCCGGGGCTCGCGACTGCTGCTCTACACCGACGGGCTGGTGGAACGGCGTGGCGAGCGGATCGACCAGGGGCTCGACCGGCTCGCCGACGCGGTGGAGGTGCACCGGAAGTCGCCTCTCGCGGCGCTGGCCGAGCAGCTCAGCGATGCGATGCTGGACAGCGAGGGTGGCCACGACGACACGTGCCTGCTCGCCCTCGCCTTTGCCGGCGCGCCGCTGTTCCGCGCCGCCGTGCCGGCGCGGATGTCGCGGCTGCGCCCGCTCCGGGCCGAGCTGCACGAGTGGCTCGCTGGACACCAGGTTCCGGAGTCCGAGCGGTACGGCATCGTGCTGGCCTGCTCCGAGGCGGTGGCCAACGCCATCGAGCACGGCTACCAGGGCGACCCGTCCGCAGTGGTGAGCGTGACCGTGACGATCGACGGGGGTTTCCTCGACCTGAGGGTCTCCGACACCGGCCGGTGGCGGGCCCCGATGGCCAGTGCCGACCGGGGACGCGGGATGGCGCTGATGGGACGGGTGATGGACGACCTCGTGGTCGATCGGGGCGCGGGTACGAACGTGTTGATGCGACGCGAGCTCAGAGGGACGGGCAGGTGACCGCAGCGAACCGGGTGACAGTAGGCAGTGAACGCAGTTGCGAGGTGGTGCGGCTGCGCGGCGACGTCGACCACGGCAACGCGGAGCTGGTGGAGCGGGACGTGCTCACCGCGACCCGCGCGGCCGTCGGGGTGGTGATCGACCTGACCGGGGTGACCTTCCTCGACAGCGCCGGTCTGCGCTGCCTCGACCGGTTGGTCACCGCTTTCCTCAACCGCCAGGCTCCAGTCCTGGTGGTCGCACCGGACGGTGGCGTGGTCCGGTTCACTCTCGACCTGATCGGCTTCCTCCCCGACCTGGTCGTCGGAACGGTCGACGAGGCGCTCACCCAGCTCACCGCCTGAGCCGGCGAGTCGCCCACGCGCCGACGCCGGCCGGCACGCACCGGGGCGGTCGGGGTGCGGGCGGCGGGGCGCCGGCGCCCGCGTCCGCAGGGCGGGACGCGCAGGGCGGTACGTCGGGGCGGCGACCCGGCGTGACAGACTGAGCGTCGTGTTGCGCTGGCTGACTGCAGGTGAATCGCACGGTCCCGCCCTCGTCGCGTTGCTGGAGGGGGTGCCCGCCGGGGTGGAGGTGACCTCCGCCGACATCGCCGGCGAGCTGGCCCGCCGCCGGCTCGGCTACGGCCGGGGCGCGCGGATGGCGTTCGAGCAGGACGAGATCGAGATCATCGGCGGTCTGCGGCACGGCGTCACGCTGGGCAGCCCGGTGGCGATCCGGGTCGGCAACTCCGAGTGGCCGAAGTGGCAGACCGTGATGGCCGCCGACCCGGTCGACCCCGACGAGCTGGCCCGGCAGGCCCGCAACGCGCCGCTGACCCGGCCCCGGCCGGGCCACGCCGACCTGGCCGGCATGCAGAAGTACGGCCACACCGACGCCCGGCCGATCCTGGAGCGGGCCAGCGCGCGGGAGACCGCCGCCCGGGTCGCCGTCGGCACGGTGGCCAAGGCGCTGGTGAGGCAGGCCCTCGGCGTCGAGATCGTCTCGCACGTGGTGGAGCTCGGCCCGGTCGCCGCCAAGCCGGGCCTGCGGCCCATCCCGGAGGACGCCGCCCGGATCGACGCCGACCCGCTGCGCTGCCTCGACCCGGAGGCCAGCGCCCGGATGGTCGCCGAGGTCGACGCCGCGAAGAAGGACGCCGACACCCTCGGCGGCGTGGTCGAGGTGCTGGCGTACGGGGTGCCGCCGGGCCTGGGCAGCCACGTGCAGTGGGACCGTAAGCTCGACGCCCGGCTCGCCACCGCGCTGATGTCCATCCAGGCGATCAAGGGCGTGGAGATCGGCGACGGCTGGCAGCAGGCCCGCTCCCGTGGCTCCGTGGCGCACGACGAGATCATCCCGAGCGCGACCGGGGTACGCCGGGTCACCGACCGGGCCGGTGGCCTGGAGGGCGGCATCACCACCGGCGAGCCGCTGCGGGTGAAGGCCGCGATGAAACCGATCTCATCACTGAACCGGGCCCTCGCGACCGTGGACGTGACCACCGGCGAGCCGACCACCGCGATCAACCAGCGCTCCGACGTGTGTGCGGTGCCGGCGGCGGCGGTGGTAGCCGAGGCGATGGTGGCGCTGGTGCTCGCCGAGGCGGCCACCGAGAAGTTCGGCGGCGACTCGGTGGCGGAGATCCGCCGCAACCTCGCCGGCTACCTCGACGCCCTGGTGATCCGGTGAGCGCGAGGAGTGCAGCGGAGCGGAGCCCCGCAGTCGCGAACGAAACGGTGATCCGGTGAGCGCGAGGAGTGCAGCGGAGCGGAGCCCCGCAGTCGCGAACGAAACGATGATCCGGTGAGCGCGAGGAGTGCAGCGGAGCGGAGCCCCGCAGTCGCGAACGAAACGATGATCCGGTGACCGCCCGGTGGCACGAGTCGGGAAGCGTGATCTGGTGACGAAGCCGGTCTGCGTGCTGGTCGGAGCACCGGGCTCCGGCAAGACCACCGTCGGCGAGGAGCTGGCGGCCCGGCTCGGGGTGGCGTTCCGGGACACCGACGCCGACATCGAGGCGATGGCCGGCAAGCCGATTCCGGAGATCTTCATCGACGAGGGGGAGGCGCACTTCCGTACCCTCGAACGGGCGGCGGTGGCGGCGGCGCTGGCCTCGCACGGCGGCGTGCTCGCCCTCGGCGGCGGCGCGGTGCTCGCCGAGGAGAACCGCGCCGCGCTGGTCGGGCACACCGTGGTGCACCTGTCGGTGGAGCTGTCCGACGCGGTGCGACGGGTCGGGCTCGGCGCCGGCCGCCCGCTGCTGGCGATGAACCCGCGCGCCACCCTCAAGCACCTGATGGACCAGCGTCGTCCGCTCTACGCGCAGGTGGCGACCGCGACCGTGGTCACCGACGGGCGTCCCCCGGAGGAGATCGCCGCCGAGATCGCCGGCCTGCTCAAGCCCTGACCGGCCCAGATCGGGCCGGGACGCCCGGGTTGACGGGGCGTCGGTGCGCGGGCCGCCAGGTCACCAGGACGGCCAGCGCGAGCAGGAGTTCGGCGAGGTCGCCGACGTAGTACATCAGGGTTGCCGCGGTGCGGGTCTGCGCCACCGTCGCCGCGGTGTCGACCAGCCCGGCGTACATCAGCTGGGCCAGCGTGGCGTGCGCGGCCACCGAGACGCCCAGCACGGCCAGCCGGACCGGCACCGCCGGCCGGTGCGGGCCCGGGTCGGGACCGGCGATCGCCCAGGTGAACAGGTATCCGCTGGCCAGGAAGTGGGCCAGCGCCAGCGTGTGCAGCGGCGGGTGGTCCAGGCTGGCCCGGTGCAGCGGGGTCAGGTGCAGCGCGTACAGCCCGCCGGCGGTGAGCAGCAGCCCGGTCACCGGGTGGGCCACCATCCGCGCGCCCGGACAACGAAGCGCCCGGACGATCGCCCGGCCGCGTCGCCGGTCCAGCACCCGCAGGGCGAGGGTGCCGGGTGCGCCGAGCACCAGCCCGAGCGGTGCCAGCATGCCGACCAGCAGGTGCTGCCACATGTGCCCGACCAGATCGTGGCCGGGCACATGTACCGCCACCGCGAGCAGCGCCGTGCCCGCGCCGAAACTCGCCGTGCGCCGGTGGCTCCAGCCGCCACGTCCGGCGTCGCGTTCGCGCAGCGCGGCGGCCAGGTACACCCAGAAAGCCACCAGCGGTACGAGCAGCAGCGGCCCGACGGTGGCCCCGTGGTGCCCGTTCATCGGCGGTCGGGTGCGCGGAGGTCGACGGTGGTGGCCCGCCGCTGCACCGCCCAGCCCACCCCCACCAGGGCGACACCGAGCAGCAGGAAGCCGAGGTCCCAGGCGGTCTGGTGCGGGCCGCTGCGGACGTGGTGGATGCCGAGCAGGTGGTGGTTGACGATCCCCTCGACGAGATTGAACAGACCCCACCCGACCAGGGCCCAGCCCCACAGGGCCGGGGAGCGCCAGAGCCGGCCTCGGGAGCGGGTGACCCGGGCGTAGAGCAGGGCCAGCCCGGTGAGCACCGCGACCCAGGTCACGACGTGGAACAGCCCGTCCCAGAGCGTGTTCATCTGTAGACCTGGCACGGTGTCCACCGGGTACGCCGGCACCCCGATGTTGTCGTCGCCGGTGCTGCTGAGCAGGTGGTGCCACTGGAGCACCTGGTGCAGGACAATGCCGTCGACGAACCCGCCGAGGCCGACGCCGAGGATGATCGCGGGCAGCCGGATGTGGGTGGGGTCGATGCTGGTGCCGGTCATGGGATCCTCCCGCGTCGTGGGGCCGGTCCCGTTGCGCCCTGCCCCCGTGTTCACCGATGAAACGTCCCGACCGTCACCGCCGTCACGATCGCCGGTCGTCGCGGGTGCCACCAGATGGACGGCTCTCCGGCCGGCGCCGGGTTCTGCACTAGGCTCGCGGCGATGGACGAGGTGACCCGGATTCCGGTCGGCGGCGAGCGGCCGTACGACGTACTGGTCGGACGTGACCTGCTGGGCGAGCTGCCCGGGCTGCTGCCCGGCGCGAGCCGGGCGGCGGTGCTGCACGCGCCGCCGCTGAAGGAGCTGGCCGACGCGCTGGCCGAGCGGCTCGGCGCGGCCGGTGTGAGCCCGCTGCTGGTCGAGGTGCCCGACGCCGAGGCGGGCAAGCGGATCGAGGTGGCCGCCGACTGCTGGGAGCGACTCGGCGCGGCCGGCTTCACCCGGACCGACGCGGTGGTCGGCGTGGGCGGCGGCGCGGTGACCGACCTGGCCGGTTTCGTCGCGGCCTGCTGGCTGCGCGGGGTGCGCTGGGTGCCGGTGGCGACCTCGCTGCTGGGCATGGTCGACGCCGCCGTCGGCGGCAAGACCGGGGTGAACACCGCCGCCGGCAAGAACCTGGTCGGGGCCTTCCACCCGCCGGCCGGGGTGCTGGCCGACCTGGCCACCCTGGGCAGCCTCCCCGCGGCCGACCTGGCCGCCGGGCTGGCCGAGGTGGTCAAGTGCGGCTTCATCGCCGACCCGGTGATTCTGGACCTGGTGGAGAGCGACCCGTCCGTCGCCACCGACGCGGCCGGGCCGGTGGTCCGCGAGCTGATCGAGCGGGCGATCCGGGTCAAGGCCGACGTGGTCTCCGGCGACCTGCGCGAGTCGGGGGTGCGGGAGGTGCTCAACTACGGGCACACCCTGGCGCACGCCATCGAGAAGGTGGAGGACTACCGCTGGCGGCACGGGCACGCCGTGTCGGTGGGCACCGTCTACGCCGGCACGCTGGCCCGGCTGGCCGGGCGGCTGGACGCGGCGACCGCCGAGCGGCACCGTACCGTGCTGGCCGCGCTGGGTCTGCCCACCGGCTATGCGGCGGACGCCTGGCCGGCGCTGCTGGCCGCGATGCGGGTCGACAAGAAGACCCGGGGTGCCACGCTGCGGTTCGTGGTGCTCGACGCGCTGGCCCGGCCGGCGATCCTGGAGGGTCCGGACGACGAGCTGCTGCACGCCGCCTACCGGGAGATCTCCTCGTGAGGGTGTACGTGCTCAACGGGCCCAACCTGGGCCGGCTGGGCACCCGGCAGGTCGACGTGTACGGCGTGACCAGCTACGCCGACCTGGTGGACCTCTGCGTGGACACCGGCCGGGAGTTGGGGCTGGACGTGACGGTCCGGCAGACCGACGCCGAGCACGAGTTGATCGGCTGGCTGCACGAGGCCGCCGACGAGGGCGCGGCGGTGGTGCTCAACCCGGCCGCCTGGTCGCACTACTCGATCGCGGTCCGGGACGCCTGCGCCATGCTTCGCGGCCCCCTGGTGGAGGTGCACATCTCCAACATCCATGCCAGGGAGGAGTTCCGGCGCCACTCGGTGGTCTCGGCGGTGGCGACCGGGGTGATCTGCGGGCTCGGTGTGGACGGCTACCGGCTCGCCCTGCGTCACCTGGCCGCCCGCTCCGGCCCGAGGTCCTGACCCCGGCGGGCGGGCGGTCCGGCGACCGCTGTCGCGGTCATCCGGTGCCGAAGCGCACGCCAGATGTGTGACGAGAATTACCGACAGTGGCCTTACCCACCGTGACCATTCACCTGTGCCCTTCCGGCTCCGGTATGCATTCGCCCGAATGCTGCCGCCTGCCCAGGAAAGTGGCGATGTGTGGGTCAGGCGGGCGAACGGCTGGGGGCGGGCG
>NZ_SMKN01000079.1 GCF_004348675.1 Micromonospora sp. KC606
GGTTTAATATGGGGGGCACGGCGGTGGGGCCCGCCATCCCGGCCGTCGCCGGGAGAACCGCGTCAGGTACGCCAACGGTCCCTGCCAGTGGCCCGCGTACTGGTGGGGAGGACAGGTGCCGACACCACGGCGCATCGACCCCGACGTCGACCTACGGGTGCCCGCCGACCGCCGCGAGCTCGACGCGCGCCCCGCGGCGGTGCTCGGCGTCGTCGCCGCGGGCGGCGCGCTCGGCGCGCTGGCGCGGGCCGCGGCCCAGGCGGCGCTGCCGCACTCCCCGACCGGCTTCCCCTGGGCCACCTTCGGCGTCAACGTGCTCGGCTGCCTGCTGATCGGGGCGCTGATGGCAGTGGTCGGCCGACGTCGCGTCCCGCAGCTGACCCGCCCCTTCCTGGGCGTGGGCGTGCTCGGCGGCTTCACCACCTTCTCCGCGTACGCGGTGGACGCCCATCGGGCGCTCGTCGCCGGGGCCGTCGGAACGGCGCTGGCGTACCTGGCGGCGACGCTGGTGGCCGGGCTGCTGGCGGTCGTGGCCGGCGACGCGCTCACCGCGCGGGTGCTGGACCGGTCCGGGGGTGGACGGTGACCGTTCTGCTCATCGTCCTCGGCGCGGCGGTCGGGGCCCCGCTGCGGTACCTCACCGACCGGGCGGTGCAGGCCCGACACGGCTCGGTCCTGCCCTGGGGCACGTTGACCGTCAACGTCGTCGGGTCGCTGCTGCTCGGCGCGGTGCTCGCGGTTCCGGCCGGGCCGGCCGTCACCGCGCTGCTCGGCACCGGTTTCTGCGGGGCCTTCACCACCTGGTCCACCTTCGGCTACGAGACGGTGCGGCTGGCCCGCGCCGGTGCCCGGACGGCCGCCCTGGCCCACGCGCTGCTCAGCGTGGTGGCCGGGCTGGCAGCGGCGGCGGCCGGCTACAACCTCGGGCAGGTGCTGGGCAGGTGAGTGGCGGCTGTGCACGCCCGGTCGGTGTGGGCGTATGGTGGGCGGACGCGGTCGTCGTCGCTGGCATCCGCGCGCCCGACGGCTGGCCCGCCGGGTAGCCGAGACTGCTGTGGACCGTACGGCCGGGCGGAGCGCCCGGGCAGCACGGATGGAACGGGGTGGCGCGGTGGAGTGGTTGCTGGCACCGGCGACCCCGGCGGCGGCCAGTGCGCTGCGCGTCGAGCTGACCGCCTTCCTGCGCCGGCACGCGCAGGAACGTGACGAGGTCGAAGACGCCGGGATGGTCATCTCCGAGCTGGTCGGCAACGCGGTCGAGCACGCCGGGGGCCCGGTCTGGGTGGGCCTGGACTGGTCGGGTGTGCGTCCCACGCTGGTGGTGCACGACCTCGGCCCGTCCTTCGACGTCGCCGACCTGCCGGCGCCGGCCACCGGCAGCATCCGGGGCCGCGGCCTGTGGCTGGTCCGCCAACTCGGCGCCGAGCTGGACGTGGTGGCCAAACGGGGCACCGGCAAGCGGGTGCGCAGCGTGCTGCCGGTGACCCGGCGGATCGAGGCTTCCTTCGACCCGCCCCGCCGGGAGGTCAACCCGCTGCCCGCTCTGGACGAGGCGGGCCCGCGCGGCTTCGGCAAGGAGTCCTTCCTGCGCGCCCTCGTCGTGGAACTGGCCCGCACGGCCGAGAACAGGCAGGGGCCTAGCGCCACGGAGGCGATGGTGGCCCAGGTGGGCGCGACCGTCGGCGGACAGATGGAGGAGGAGTACCGCCGTGCCCGGGACATGGCCGGCCGGCTGACCGCCGCGCAGGTCGCCGAGTGCTACCTGCGGCTCAAGTCGGCCATCGACGGCGATTTCTACGTCATCTCCGTGGACGACGAACGGATCGTGCTGGGTAACCGCCGCTGCCCCTTCGGTGACACCGTGCGGCGCGCGCCCGCGCTGTGCCGGATGACCTCCAGCGTGTTCGGCGGGATCGCCGCCCGCAACCACGGGGAGGCGGTCGTGCTGCTGGACGAGCGGATCGCCGTGGGCGACCCGGAGTGCCAGGTGACCGTGCTGCTCGGCGCGGCCGCCCAGCACAATCCGGGCGGCCACCACTACCGACAGGGCTCCTGAGTCTCGTCCGTTGCGGCTGTGGCGAGAGTGCGTCGCGTCGTGCGGACCGGTCGGCCATCCGGTTGACGTTTCCGCGAGCTGTCGCCAGATCGATCAACATTCGCCTTCGCGGGGCGTCCGACCCGGATCACGGAGCCGGGCCGGGCGCCCGCCGGTCAGCCGCGCAGCGCCACCACCGGGCCGAGGACGAAGATCGCCGGCGGCCGGACGTCCTCCCGGGTCGTCAGGTCCCCCACCTCGTCCAGCCGGGACACCCAGGTCCGCTGCCCCGGGTGCCCGGCGTCCTGCACCAGCAGCACGTGGGTGTCCGGCGCGCGGCCGTGCTCCACCAGTGCCGCCGCGATCTTGGCGATGGTGTCGACCGCCATCAGCAGCACCAGGGTGCCCCGGGCGCGGCCCAGGGCCACCCAGTCCACCAGGGACTGCGGGTGCCCCGGCGGCAGGTGCCCGGAGACGACGGTGAGGTCGTGGGCGACCCCCCGGTGGGTCACCGGGACGCCGGCCAGCGCGGGCGCGGCGAGCGCGCTGCTCACCCCGGGCACCAGGACCGTCTCCACCCCCGCCGCGGCGCACGCCTGGACCTCCTCGTGGCCCCGGCCGAAGACGTACGGGTCGCCGCCCTTGAGCCGGACCACCCGCTTCCCGGCGCGCGCGTGGTCGACCAGGGCGTCGTTGATGGCGTCCTGCGCCATCGACGGCCCACGCGGCACCTTGGCGGCATCGATCACCAGCACGCCCGAACGGAGCCCGGCGAGCAGCCCCGGCGGGGCGAGCCGGTCGGCCACCACCACGTCCGCGCTGTCCAGCATCGCCTTCCCGCGTACGGTGATGAGGTCGTCGGGGCCGGGTCCGCCGCCCACCACGGCGACCTGCCCCGGGCGCAGGCCGGGCCCGTGGTGACGGTGGTGGCCGCCGTCGTGGTGGTGGTGATGGTGGTGGCCGCCCACCGGGTCGTCGGGGTGGTCGTGCGGGGTCTGCGGCCGGCCCACCTTGTCGGCGAAGCCCGGCATCAGCACCCGGTACGCGCAGGTGTCGCAGTTCATCCGGATGTCCCCGCGCAGCGCCTCGACGTGCCGTTCCAGCACCAGGTCGGCCAGCGCGTCGCAGTCGCCGATCAGGTCGGCCACCCGCACGTCGAGGTCGGGATGCTCGGCGGCGAACGCCTGCGACTGGGCGACGATCCGGTCCGGCAGCACCCCGGCGAAGAGGAAGTACGGGGCGACGACGATCCGCCGGGCGCCCAGGCGACGCAGCCGCGCCAGCACGGCCGGCACCGACGGCTCCGCGAGGGAGACGAAGCCCGGCTCGACGCCGGCGTAGCCGCGGCCCTCCCACAGCAGCCGGGCCACCTTCGCCACCTCGGCGTTGGCGTCCGGGTCGGTGGAGCCCCGCCCGATCAGGGCCACCCAGGTGTCGGCCCGGTCCGCCCCGGCCAGGGCGGCGTCGATGCGCGCCTCCAGCGCGGTGTGCAGCAACGGGTGCGGGCCCAGCGGACGGCCGTACCGGTAGGTCAGGCCCGGGTGGCGGGCCTGCTCGCGAGCCATCGCGGCGGGGATGTCGCCCTTGCCGTGGCCGGCGGCGGTGAGCACCAGCGGCAGCGCGACCAGGCTACGGTGGCCCCGCTCGACGAGCGCGGTCACCGCGTCGGTGAGCGGCGGGCGGGACAGTTCGATGAACCCGCCCCCGACGTCGCCGACGCTGCC
Source organism: Micromonospora sp. KC606 (assembly GCF_004348675.1). Classification (GTDB taxonomy): domain Bacteria; phylum Actinomycetota; class Actinomycetes; order Mycobacteriales; family Micromonosporaceae; genus Micromonospora. The sequence goes on from NZ_SMKN01000079.1 coordinate 3,760, forward strand.
GCCGGCGCGGCGGCGGACGCGGTCGACGAGCGCGGCGAACTGGTCGACCCCGGCCGCGCTGCGCGTGCCGTGCCCGACGATGACCAGCGCGGTCATGGCGTTTCCTCCTGATAGAGCAGGGCGTTGAGAGCGGCGGCGGCGACTGCCGAGCCACCCTTCTCGCCGACGTTGGAGACGGCCGGCAGGCCGCTGGCCCGCAGGGCCGCCTTGGACTCGGCGGCACCGACGAAGCCGACCGGCAACCCCACCACCAGGGCGGGCGCCGCGTCCAGGGTGATCAGCTCCGCCAACGCGGTGGGGGCGCAGCCGACCACCCACACCGCGCCCGACCCCACCCGGTCCAGGGCGACGCGGACGGCGGCGGCCGAGCGGGTCAGGCCGGTGGCGCGGGCCAGCTCGGCGGCGGCGGGCTCGGCGACCGGGCAGACGATCTCCCGGCCGGCGCGGGTGATGCCGGCGGCCACCATCCACACGTCGGTGACGACGGCCGCACCGGCACGCAGCGCGGCCAGGCCGCCTTCCAGGGCCGTCTCGTCGCAGACCAGTCCGCTGACGTAGTCGAGGTCGGCGCTGGCGTGTACCACCCGCTCGGTGACGGCCCGGGTCAGCGGGGGCAGGTGGGTCAGGTCAACCCGGGAGCGCAGGATCCGGTACGACTCCTGCTCGATCGGGTGCACGGCCCGGGTCACGGTGTCGCCTCCGCGACGAGCAGGGCCCTGGCGACGGGGCGTACCCGCCCGGCACGGCCGCACCGGCCGACAGCGGGCGCGGCGGTCGGGGTCGAGGTCATCGGTCTCCTCGTGGGTCGGGGGTGGCGCGGATGGCGTCCACCGGGCAAATCTCCAGGCACTCCAGGCAACCGGTGCACCGGTCGGCGCGGACGGTCAGCCCGCCGGGAACGGGCCAGATGGCGTGCGTCGGGCAGGTGAGCAGGCACGCGCCGCAGCCCTGGCAGGCGTCGACGGTCACCGGCGCGCTCACGACCGCCACCGGTAGCCGCGCGGGGTCACCATCCGCCCGCCGACCATCCGGGTCTGTGAGCTGCCGACCACCACCACGCTGTACATGTCGACCGCCGCCGGGTCGACGGTGGCGAGGGTGGCCAGGTGCACCCGCTCGCCGTCGCGGCTGGCGTGGCGTACCACCCCGACCGGGGTGTCCGGCGGGCGGTGCGCGGCGAAGGTCTTCAGCGCCGCGCCGAGCTGCCAGTCCCGAGCCCGGCTGCGCGGGTTGTAGAGCAACGCCACCAGGTCTCCCTCGGCGGCGGCGGTGATCCGCCGGGCGATGACCTCCCACGGGGTGTGCAGGTCGGACAGGCTCAGGTAGACGTGGTCGTGCCCGAGTGGGGCGCCGAGCAGCGCCGAGGCGGCCAGCCCGGCGGTCACCCCGGGTACGCCCACCACGTCGATGCGTTCGTCGGCGTGCTCCAGGGCGGGGCTGGCCATCGCGTACACGCCGGCGTCGCCGGAGCCGACCAGCGCGACGGCGTGCCCGGCGGTGGCCTCGGCGACGGCGGTCCGGGCCCGTTCCTCCTCGGCGCCGAGCCCGCTCACCAACACCCGGGTGCCCACGCGAAGCAGGTCGCGGACCTGGTCGACGTACTGGTCGAGGCCGACGACCACGGCGGCGCGGCGCAGTTCGGCGACCGCGCGGGGGGTGCGCAGGTCTGCCGCTCCCGGGCCGAGGCCGACGATGGCCAGCCGGCCGCGCGGGGCGTGCCGGGCAACCGCGACGGTCGCCATCGCCGAGGCGGTCTTCGCCACCAGCAGGGTTCCGCCGCCGGCCAGCGCCGCGGCCTCGGCGACGCTGGGGGTGCCGACGGCGGCGCGGACCACCTCGCTGGGGTGCGGCACGTCGACCGCCGCCAGCTCCGCCGCCGGCCGGGTCACCAGGGGTACGCCGAACGTGGCGGCCGTCGCCACGATGCCCGCCTCGTCGGCCTTGAGGTCGACGCTGGCAAGGCAGCGCAAACTGGCCGGGGCCAGGTCGGCGGCGGCGAGCGCCCGGCGCAGCAGGCCGGTCACCTCGGCGGTGGGGACGCCACGACTGGAACCGACCCCGGCGACCAGCGACGGCGGCCGCAGCACGGCGGTCCGGTCGTCGAGCGGCACGATCCGGTCGGTGACCAACAGCCGGTGGGCGTCGACGGGGGCGTCGGCGCGGACGTTCGGCGGCAGGGCGGGCAGCGGCCAGGTGGCGTCGGCGACCAGCCGGACCGGTGCGCCGTCGAGGATCGCCCGGGACACCGCGGCGACCGCGCCCTCGACGGGCCAACCCAGGGTGTCCAGCCCGGGCAGGCCGACCGCGTCGGTGGCGGTGGTGACGACCGGCCGGGCGTCGAGCAGCGCGGCCACCTCGGCGGCGAGCGCGTTGGCGCCGCCGGCGTGCCCGCCGAGCAGGGCGACGGCGTGCCGGGCCGCCTCGTCGACGACCACCACGCCCGGGTCGGTGTGTTTGTCGCCCAGCAGCGGCGCGAGGATCCGCACCACCGCTCCGGTGGCAAGGAAGGCCACCACCGCGTCGCACTCGGCCCAGGCGCTGCGCAGCGCGTCGGCGGCGCTGCCGGCCTCGACGAGCCGCGCGTGCGGCCAGGCGTCGGCCAGGACGGCGGCGTGCCGGCGGCCGGCGGAGGTGGCCGCGACGAGCCCGACGCGGGAAGTGGCAGGGCTGGTCACGGGCGCTCCCCGGTGATGACGACCACCGGGTTGGTGGCCGCGAGTCGGACGGAACCACCGGGCAGGTCGGCCAGGCGGGCGGCGGCGAGTTGGCTGCCGGAGACGGCGTAGCCGGCGGCGCGCAGCAGGTGAACGGCGGGGGCGACCCGGTCCAGGGCGGCGAGGGTGGCCACCAACCGGTCTGGCCGGCGGGCGGCAACCGCGGCGAGCACGTCGGTGCCGCCCCCGCCGACGAACACGGCGTCCGGGTCGGGCAGTCCGTGCAGGGCCGCCGGGGCGTCGCCGGTCACCACCCGCAGGTGCACGCCGTGCCGGGCGGCGTTGGCGGCGACCGGCGCGGTCGGGTCCCGTTCGACGGCGATGACCGCCGCGCCGAGCAGCGCGCACTCGATGCCGACCGAGCCGCTGCCCGCGCCGACGTCCCAGACCAGCCGGCCGAGGCGGGGACGGAGCCGGGCCACCACGAGGGCGCGCACCTCCGCCTTGGTGATCATGGCGGCGCGGTGGGCGTACGCGGACTCGGGCAGGGCCCAGCCGCTGGCGGGCGCGGCGGCCGGCTGGTTGTCGGTCCGCATCGGCCCGACGCCGGGCCGGAGCTTCCCGCCGGCCGAGCCGGCCTCGGCGGTTACGGCCGCGCCCTCCTGCGAGGCGGCGCCGCCCGCCGGGGCCAAACCGTCGGCGGCGGCCGGGGTGAGGCTGAGCAGCACGTGCGGGTCGGCCCAGACCCGCCCGGCCGCCGCATCGGCGGTGGTCCAGGTGACCCGCTCCGCGTCGGTGCCGAGGTGCTCGGCCACGACGAAATCACGGGGCCAGCCGGCCAGACCCGCGCCGATCTCGGCGGCCCCCGCGCCGGGGGCGGTGAGCACCGCGACGGCGGGCAGCGCCCGGCAGGCGTTCAGCGCGGGCCGCAGGTCCCGCCCGTGCGCGGTGACCACGGCCGCGCCGTCCCAGTCCAGGCCGGCGCGGGCGAAGGCGGCGGCGACGCTGGAGACGGCGGGCAGCACCCGCACCGGCAGACCGGCCGCGCGCAACCGCCGGACGATGCCGAAGAGCCCAGGGTCGCCGCTGGCCAGAACGACTGCCGGAGCCCCGGCGGCGACGGCGGCGGCGAGCCGGTCCAGGGCGGGGGCGAGCGGCCCGAGCACGACGGTCGTCGCGGCGGCCGGCACCGCCACGGCGGCGAGGTGCCGGGCCGCCCCCACGACCAGCCGGGCCCGGGCCAGCAGCGGCGCGACGGCAGGGTGCGGCGGGGCTCCCCCGGCGTCGACCCCGACCACGCTGACCAGGGGCTCACCGGCCGCCCGGGGTTGCGGTCCGGTCACGCCGCCCACCGCCCCGAGGAGGCGACCGTCCGGGAGCCGGCGAAGTCCACCATCGCCACGTCGACGGCGACGGCGTGACCCGCGAAGCGGAGCAGCACCTGGCGTACCCGGCGGCAGAGCAGGTCCCCGGCGGGGCCGAGCAGCCCGGCGGCCTCCCACAGCTCGTACGCGTGCCGACCGGTGTTCGCCGCCGCGACGGCCGAGACGAGATCGGCGTCCCCGCCCGCCTCGGCGGTGACCGCGCCGAGCAGCGACAGGTCCACCCTGGACCGGGTGTAGTGGGTCATCAGGATCCCGGCCGCCAGCTTGGCCAGTTTGCCGGCCATCCCGACGAAGACCACCGAGGTCATGCCGTCGCCGACGGCGGCGGTGACCGCCGCGCCGGTGAAGTCGCCGACCTCGACGAAACACACCTCGGGCAGCTCCGGCAGCAGCGCCCGGGCGGCCCGCTCGGTACGCCCACCGGTGCACAGCACCACGGTCCGCTCCCCCTGCGCGGCCATCACGTGCACCGCCTGCACGACGCTGGCCCGCCAGGAGGCGGTGGAGAAGGGACGGACGATGCCGGTGGTGCCGAGGATGGAGATCCCACCGAGGATGCCGAGCCGCCGGTTGGTGGTCTTGCGGGCCATCACCTCACCGCCCGGCACGCTGATCACCACGCTGACGCCCACCTCGGTCAGGTCGACCACCTCGGCGACCGCCTCGCCGATCATGCGGCGCGGGGTGTCGTTGATGGCCGGGCCGCCGACGGCCAGGCCGAGCCCGGGTTTGGTGACGGTGCCGACGCCGGGGCCGCCGTCGAGCCGCAGGCCCGGCTCGGCACGCCAGCCGACGGTGGCGGTCAGCTGCGCGCCGTGGGTGACGTCCGGGTCGTCCCCGGCGTCCTTGACCACCACCGCCTCGGCCTGCGCCGCGGGCGGCGGCGTGAGGTCGCAGCGGGCGACGGGGAAGGTGACCCGCTGCCCGGCGGGCAGCCCGATCTCCACCTCTTTCGGCGGTGTCCCGGTGACCAGTGCGGTCACCGCCGCCTTCGCCGCCGCCGTCGCGCAGGCCCCGGTCGTCCAGCCGGTACGCAGGGCGGTGGGCCGGACCTTGGCGGTGCGCGGCAGGTCCGGCTCCCGCAACGGCGGCTCGGCGTACGTCATCGGGGCGGCCCGTCCCCGGCGGCTGTCCCGGCCGCGCCGGCACCACCGGCCGTCCCGGCCGCGTCAGCACCACCGGCCGTCCCGGCCGCGTCAGCACCACCGGCCGTCCGCGCGTCAGCACCGCCGGCCGTCCCGGCCGCGTCGACGCCGCCGGCTGTCCCGGCCGCGCCGGCGGACCGGGTACGGCGCAGCGCGGTCCGGGCGGCCGGCTCGGCCCGGCGGTAGGTGTGAAAGTGCCCGGGGTGGTAGAGGTGCGAGCGGGTGCCGGCGGCCGCGAGCGCCGGACCGACCAGGAACAGGGTGTGCTTCCACAGTCTGTGTTCCTTGACCGTGGCCTCCAGCTCGCCGAGAGTGCAGCGCACCACCAACTCGTCCGGCCAGGTCGCCTGGTAGGCCACCACGACCGGGGTGTCCGGCGGATAGCCGCCGGCGAGCAGTTCGGCCTGCGCCTGCCCGGAGCGGGCGGCGGAGAGAAAGAGCGCCATCGTGGTGCCGTGCCGGGCGAACTCGCGCACCCGCTCCCCCGCCGGCATCGGCGTCTTTCCGCCCTCCAGCCGGGTGAGGATGACCGACTGGGCCACCTCGGGGATGGTCAGCTCGCGGCCGACGATCGCCGCGACGGCGGTGAACGAGCTGACGCCGGGGACGACCTCCACGGCCAGCCCGAGGGCCCGACACAGATCGAGCTGTTCCTGGACCGCTCCCCACAGCGCCGGGTCGCCGGAGTGGATCCGGGCCACGGTCAGGCCGTCGGCAGCCGCCCGCCGGTAGAGCGGCAGCACCCCCTCGATGGGAAGCTGGGAGGAGTCGACGATCTCGGCGTCGGCGCGGGCGTGGGCGAGCACGTCGGCGTGCACCAGGCTGGCCGCCCAGACCACCACGTCCGCCTCGGCGATCACCCGGGCGGCGCGCAGGGTGAGCAGGTCGGCGGCGCCGGGGCCGGCCCCGACGAACCACACCTTTCCGTTGGTCACAGCTTTCCTCCCCGCCGGTCCCGGCGGGCGGGGACCAGCAGCGTCGACAGGTACGGCAGGTCGTCGTCGGCGCCGCCGACCGGGCCGATCCGCTCTCCGGGCAGGCCGAGGCCCCGGCCGAGCACCGCGTCGGTCAGCCGGCCGTGGCGGCGCAGCGCGTCGATCAGCTCGGGGTGGCGGCGCCAGCCCTTGTAGACCACGACGGTGCCGGGGCCGGCGAGGGCGTCGTCGACCAGGGCCAGCCCGGCGGTGGCCGGCAGCAGGGTGAGCGGTTCCCGGCCCTCGCACAGCGGCACGCCGCTGCGGGCGGCGAGGTCCTGCATGGCGGTGATCCCGGGCACGGAGCGCACCTCGACCGCCGGGCGCAGGGCGCGCACGCTCTGCGCCAGGTAGCGGAAGGTGGAGTAGACGTTCGGGTCGCCGATGGTGGCGAAGGCGATCGAGCGGACACCGCCGTCGAAGGCGGCGACCACGACCGCCGCGGCGGCGTCCCAGGCGGCTTCCCGGCGGGCGGTGACCCCGCCGGTGTCGTCGAGGGCGAACGGCAGCCGGCGCAGCCGGTCCGCCGGGACGTACTCGCGCACGGTGGCCTCCGCGCGCCCCGCCGGCGCGTCACCGTCGGCCGCTGGCCGGTCCATCACCGGTACGACCACCAGATCGGCCTCGCGCAGCACCCGCACCGCCCGCAGGGTGAGCAGGTCCGACTCGCCCGGTCCCACGCCGACCCCGGTCAGCAGGGCGGACCGGCCGCCGTCGGGCCTCGGCTCGGTGCGGTCCGGGGCCTCGTCGGCCCGGCCCGGCCCGGTCGGGCCGGGCCGGGTGGGCGTCGGGCCGGACGGCGGGCGACCCGGGTGGCTGGCGCTCACCGGCTCGCCGCCTCGACGAGGCGGCGGGCGGCCAGTGGCCGGCTGGCCCAGTGGGTGTGCAGGTAGGAGGCGTGCACCCGGCCGGTGACGAAGCCGTGCGCGGTGCCGTCCCAGTGCCATGCCGGCCGGTCACCGTACGCCGGGTCGGTGACGGTGCGGTGGAACTCGTGGCCGCGTACCGGCTCGCCGGCCCGGTGCACCGGGGAGTCGGCGGCGGCGACGGCGTCGCGGTAGCCGAGGGTGAGCCGGCCGGTCATCCGGGCGGTGTGCGGCAGCCGCCCGCACATCGGCACGCCGTCGAGGGTTTCGCCGAGGTAGAGCAGTCCGGCGCACTCGGCGACGACCGGCCCGTCGAAGTCGGCCAGGTCGGCGCGGAGCCCGGTGTTGGCCGCGAGGGCCTCGGCGTGCACCTCGGGGAAGCCGCCGCCGATGACCACCGCCCGGGTGCCGGCCGGCAGGGCGGGGTCGCGCAGCGGGTCGACGGTGACCACGGCGGCGCCGGCGGCGGTGAGCAGCTCGGCCGTCTCGGCGTACGAGAAGGTGAAGGCCGGCCCGCCGGCGACCGCGACGATCGGGCGGCCCTCGCCGGCCGGGCCGCCGACGGCGTCGGCCGGACCCCAGGCGGGGACGGTGAGTGGCGGGGCGGTGCGGGCCAGGTCGAGCACGGCGTCGAGGTCGACGGTGGCCTCGACCAGGCCGGCGAGCGCTTCGACGACGGCCAGCGACTCCGGCGCCCGTTCGACGACCGGCACCAGCCCGAGGTGGCGGGCGGGCGCGGCCACCTCGGCGGCCCGGGTGACCGCCCCGAGCACCGGTACGCCCACCTCGGCGAGAGCATCGCGCAGCAGCTGCTCGTGCCGAGGCGAGCCGACCCGGTTGAGGATCACCCCGCCGATCCGCACGCCGGGGTCGAAGGCGCGCATGCCGAGCACCAGCGCGGCGGCGGAGCGGCCCTGCGCGGTGGTGTCCAGGACCAGCAGCACCGGCGCGTCGATGAGCCGGGCGACGTGCGCGGTGGAGGCGTACGCGCCGCGACCGACCGCGCCGTCGTGCAGCCCCATCACGCCCTCGACCACGGCGACGTCGGCGGGGGTGGGGACACTGGCCCCGTGCCGCAGCAGGGGTGCGACGCGGTCCTCGCCGACCAGCCACGGGTCGAGGTTGCGCCCGGGGCGGCCGGCGGCGAGGGCGTGGTAGCCGGGGTCGATGTAGTCGGGGCCGACCTTGTGCGGGCTGACGGTCAGGCCACGGCGGCGCAGCGCGGCGAGCAGCCCGGTGGCCACGGTGGTCTTGCCGTGCCCGCTGGCCGGCGCGGCCACGACCAGCCGGGGCAGCGCCCAGCGGTCGGTCACCACTCGATCCCCTTCTGGCCCTTCCGGCCGGCGTCCATCGGGTGCTTGATCTTGGTCAGTTCGGCGACCAGGTCGGCGGCCTCGACCAGGCGGGGGTCGGCGTCCCGGCCGGTGATCACCACGTGCTGGAAGCCGGGCCGCTCGGTCAGGGTGGCCACCACCTCGTCGACGTCGACCCAGCCCCACTTCATCGGGTAGGTGAACTCGTCGAGCACGTACAGGCCGTAGCGCTGCGCGGCGAGGTCGCGCTGGATCTGCCGCCAGCCCTCCAGCGCGTCGGCGGCGTGGTCGGCCTCGCCGCCGCGCTGGATCCAGGACCAGCCCTCGCCCATCTTGTGCCAGGCGACGGGAGCGCCCTGGCCGGTGCGCTCGTGCACCTCGCCGAGGGCCCGGAAGGCGGCCTCCTCACCGACCCGCCACTTGGCGCTCTTGACGAACTGGAACACCCCGATCGGCAGCCCGGCGGTCCAGGCCCGCAGCGCCAGCCCGAAGGCCGCGGTCGACTTCCCCTTCATCGCTCCGGTGTGCACGATGGTCAGCGGCCGGTTGCGTCGCTGCCGCGTGGTCAGTCCGTCGGCGGGCACGTGCGAAGGCTTCCCCTGCGGCATCAGGCAACGCTCCTGGCGGTCGTGAACAGGGACGGGATGTCGCCACGGCCGAGGGTCGGGCCATGCGACGGGCGGGCACCGGCCAGGGCGGCCAGCGGGGCGGTGGCGACCTCGGCGAGCCGGTGGTGGGCCGCGCCGAGCTGGGCGGCGAGACGGCGGGCCAGGTCGAGGCGGACCGGGCCGGACTCGCAGTCCACGACGATGCTGGGGGCGCCGCTGGCGGCGAGCAGCGCCGCGGCGTGGGCGGCCCGGTCCAGCGGACGCGGCCCGGCGGTGGCCCGGCCGTCGGTGACGACCAGCACCAGGGGGCGGCGTCTCGGGTCGCGCAGCCGCTCGACCCGCAGCAGGTCGGCCGCCGCGAGCAGCCCCTCCGCGAGCGGGGTGCGCCCTCCGGTGGGCAGTTCCGCCAGCCGGGTCGAGGCGGCCAGCACGGAGGAGGTGGCCGGCAGCACGATCTGCGCGCCGGCGCCGCGGAACGCGACCACGGCGATCTTGTCCCGGCGCTGGTAGGCGTCGGTGAGCAGGGCGAGCACCGCGCCCTTGACCGCCGCCATCCGCTGTCGCGCGCCCATCGATCCGCTGGCGTCGACCACGAAGAGCACCAGGTTGCCCTCGCGTCCCTCGCGGACCGCCTCCCGTAGGTCGGCCGGGCGCAGCACGAGCGGCCCACCGCCCCGGCCCCGTCCGCGCTGGTGCGGGGCGGCGGCCCGCAGGGTGGCGGGCAGGTGCAGCACACCGGGCCGCCCGGCGGGCACCCGCGCGCCGGTGGTCCGGCCCCGCCCGGTCCGCGCCCGGGACCGCCGGCCGGGCACCCCGTCGCCGACGCCGGGGGCGGTGAACAGCCGGGCCTTCAACCCCTGGTCGGGTACGGCCGCCGGCTGCGCCGTCGCCGCCTCGTCGCCGTGGCGGGGCCGGTCGGCCCCGGGGTCGGCGCCCGCGCCGGTTCCGGTCGCGCGGTCGTCCCCGCCGAGGTCCTGCCCGTCGGGGTCGCCATTTCCCCGATCGGCGGAGTCACCGAGGCCGGAACCGCCGTCGGGGCCGCCGTCAGCGTCCGGACCGCGACCGCCGTCCGGGCCGCTGGGGCCGTCACCCGGGCCGGGACCACCGTCAGGGCCGGGACCGTCGTCGTCCGGGTCGTCGGGGTGTTCCTCCCGGGCCCGGTCCAACGCCTCGTCGAGGCGCTTGTCGTCCAGGCCGGGGCTGTCGAACGGGTCGCGGCGGCGGCGGTGCGGCAGGGCCAGCCGGGCGGCGACCCGCACGTCCTCGGCGGTCACCCGCTCCCGGCCCTGCCAGGCGGCGTGCGCGACGGCGGCGCGGGCGGTGACGATGTCGGCGCGCATCCCGTCGACGTCGAACGCCGCGCACACCTCGGCGATCTGCCGCAGTGCCGCGTCGGGCAGCAGCACCCGGTCCAGCCGCCGCCGGGCGGCGGCGACCCTGCCGGCCACCTCCGCGTCGGCGTCGGCCCACCGGGCGGCGAACCCGGCCGGGTCGGCGTCGGCGGCGAGCCGGCGGCGGACCACCTCGACGCGGACGGCCGGGTCGCGGCTGGCGGCCACCTCCACGGTCAGCCCGAACCGGTCGAGCAGCTGCGGACGCAGCTCCCCCTCCTCCGGGTTCATCGTGCCGACCAGCAGGAACCGGGCGGCGTGGCTGACCGACACGCCCTCCCGCTCGACGTGGCAGCGGCCCATCGCGGCGGCGTCGAGGAGCAGGTCCACCAGGTGGTCGTGGAGCAGGTTCACCTCGTCGACGTAGAGCACGCCCCGGTGGGCGGCGGCGAGCAGGCCCGGCTCGAAGGCGCGTACCCCCTCGGCGAGAGCCTTCTCCAGGTCGAGCGAGCCGACCACCCGGTCCTCGGCGGCGCCCACGGGCAGCTCGACCAGGCGGGCCGGACGGCGCTCGGCCGGCGCGGCGGCCGGATGCGGCCCGTCCGGGCAGCCGGGGTCGGGCACGGCCGGGTCGCAGCCGAAACGGCAGCCGGCCACCCGGTCCACCGGCGGCAGCAGCGCCGCCAGGGCGCGCACGGCGGTGGACTTGGCGGTGCCCTTCTCGCCCCGAACGAGCACCCCGCCGACGGCCGGGCTGACCGCGTTGAGCAGCAGCGCGAGACGCATGTCGTCCATGCCGAGCACCGCCGAGAACGGATACCCGCTGATGGCACTACCCTCTTTCGTCATCGGGAGCCTCCGGGGAACGCTTCGCCCGCTTGTCCCACGAGGACTGAGGTGAGACGGCGTCCGTGGGAGCGACCGGCGGAGGTCCGACGCCTTCGAGGGTGTTGCCCCGTGCGGGCTGCTCCATCAGCACAGGACTGGGAGTCGGTCTCACTGTTTCTCCTCCAGGTCACCCTCGCTGGCCAGGTACGTCTCGCGGAGCCGCTCCAGCGTGGCCGGGTCGGGCGCGGCCCACAGTCCCCGGTCGGCGGCCTCCAGGAGGCGTTCGGTGATGCCGCGCAACGCCCACGGGTTGGACCGCTCCAGGAACTCCCGGTTCTCCTCGTCGAAGACGTACGCGGCGGTCAACTGCTCGTACATCCAGTCGTCGACGACGCCGGCGGTGGCGTCGTAGCCGAACAGGTAGTCCACGGTGGCCGCCAGCTCGAACGCGCCCTTGTAGCCGTGCCGGCGCATCGCGGCGAGCCAGCGCGGGTTGACCACCCGGGCGCGGAACACCCGCCGGGTCTCCTCGCCGAGGGTGCGGGTACGCACGTCGTGCGGCATCGCCGAGTCCCCCACGTACGCCGCCGGGGCCGCGCCGGTGAGGTGGCGCACCATCGCCACCATCCCGCCGTGGTACTGGAAGTAGTCGTCGGAGTCCACGATGTCGTGCTCGCGGGTGTCCTGGTTCTTCACCGCCACCGCGATGCGGGCGAAGGAACGTTCCATGTCGACGCGCGCCTCCCGGCCGTCGAGCCCCCGGCCGTACGCGTAGCCGCCCCAGACGGCGTACACCTCGGCCAGGTCGGCGTCGGTGCGCCAGTTGCGGGCGTCGATCAGCGGCAGCAGCCCCGCCCCGTACGCGCCGGGTTTGGAGCCGAAGATCCGGGCGGTGGCCCGCCGTTCGTCGCCGTGCTCGGCCAGGTCGGCGGCGACGTGGGCGCGGACGTGGTTGTCGGCGTCCGGCTCGTCGAGGGCGGCGACCTGCCGCACCGCGTCGTCGATGAGCGCGACGACGTGCGGGAAGGCGTCCCGGAAGAAACCGGAGATGCGCACGGTGACGTCGATGCGGGGGCGGCCCAGCTCGGCCAGGGGCACCACCTCCACGCCGGTGACCCGGCGGGACCGGTCGTCCCACCGGGGACGGCAGCCGAGCAGGGCGAGGACCTCGGCGATGTCGTCGCCCTGGGTCCGCATGGCGCTGGTGCCCCACACGGTGAGCCCGACCGAACGCGGGTACGCCCCGGTGTCGGCGAGGTGCCGGGCCAGCAGCGACTCGGCGAGGGCCACGCCGACGTCCCAGGCGTTGCGGCTGGGGATGGCCTTCGGGTCGACGGAGTAGAAGTTGCGGCCGGTGGGCAGGACGTTGACCAGGCCCCGGGTGGGTGAGCCGGACGGGCCGGGCGGCACGAACCGCCCGTCGAGCGCGCCGACCACCCGGTCGATCTCGTCGGTGGTGCGGTCCAGCCGGGGCACCACCTCGCGGGCGGCGAAGCGCAGCACCTCGACGGCGTCCGGGATCGACCGGCCGGTGACCTGCTCGACCACGGCATCCACCGCGGTCGCGTCCCAGCCGAGGGTCTCCATGCCGGCGACCAGACGGCGGGCCAACCCTTCGATCAGGTCGACGGCGTCGGCGGCGGTGACGGCCGGCCCGTCGGCCACCTCGGTCAGCGTCGCCGGCACGGCCACCCGTTCCCCCGGCGCGGCGAGCAGCGCCTGCTCGTCGAGACCGTACCCGGCGGCGAGGGCCTGCCGCAGGCCGGGCAGGACGCGCACACCGCCCCAGACCTGCGGGGCGCGCAGCACGGCGAGGACCAGGTTCACCCTCGCCTCCCCGGCGGGGGCCTCGGCGAGGATGTGCAGGCCGTCGCGAATCTGCACGTCCTTGACCTCGCAGAGGTAGCCGTCGAGGTGAAGCACGAAGTCGTCGAAGTCGTCGGCGGCGGGCATGTCCTCGGTGTGCAGGTCGTGGTGCAGTTCGGCGGCCCGGACGAGCTGCCAGATCTGCGCCCGCACGGTGGGCACCTTGGCCGGGTCGAGAGCCTGCACGGTGGCGTACTCGTCGAGCAGTTGCTCCAGCTTCGCCAGGTCGCCGTAGGTTTCGGCACGGGCCATCGGCGGCACGAGGTGGTCGACGACGACGGCGTGGGCGCGGCGTTTGGCCTGGGTGCCCTCACCGGGGTCGTTGACGATGAACGGATAGACCAGCGGCAGGTCACCGAGGACGGCGTCGGGGGCGCAGTCGGCGGCCAGCCCGAGGCCCTTGCCCGGCAGCCATTCCAGGGTGCCGTGCTTGCCGAGGTGCACCACCGCGTCCGCACCGAAGCCGCCGTCGGCGACCGGCGCGGCCAGCCACCGGTACGCGGCCAGGTAGTGGTGGCTGGGCGGCAGGTCCGGGTCGTGGTAGATGGCGATGGGGTTCTCACCGAAGCCGCGCGGCGGCTGGATCAGCAGAGTCACGTTGCCGAAGCGCAGCCCGGCGGGGACGATGTCTCCACCGTCGACGTACAGCTCGCCGGGAGGCTCGCCCCAGTGTTCCCGGATCGCCTCGCGCAGGTCGGCCGGCACCCGCTCGAACCACCGCCGGTAGGTCTGCCCCGGCACCCTGGCCTCTGCGGCGGCGAGCTGCTCCGGAGTCAGCCACTCCACGTCGTGCCCGCCTGCGGCGATCAGCGCGTGGATCAGCGCGTCCCCGTCGGTGGGCGGCGGGTCGTCGCCGAGGTGGTAGCCGGCGTCGGCGAGGGCGGCCAGCAGCCGCACCGCCGAGGCGGGGGTGTCCAGGCCGACGGCGTTGCCGACCCGGGAGTGCTTCGTCGGGTACGAGCTGAGCACGACCGCGACCCGTTTGTCGGCGTTGGGCACGTGCCGCAGCCGGGCCTGCCGGACGGCGATGCCGGCGACCCGGGCGGCGCGCTCGGGGTCGGCGGCATAGACCGACAGCCCGTCGGCGTCGATCCGCTTGAACGAGAACGGCACGGTGACGATCCGGCCGTCGAACTCGGGGATGGCCACCTGCATGGCGGCGTCCAGTGGGGACAGGCCCGCGTCGCTGCCGGCCCACTGTTCGCGGGTGCTGGTGAGGCAGAGCGCCTGGATGACCGGGATGTCGAGGGCGGCGAGCGCGCCGACGTCCCAGGCGTCCTCGTCGCCCCCGCCGGCGGCGTCGGCGGCGACCGTGCCCCCGGCGGCGAGCACGGTCACCACCAGGGCGTCGCAGCGGGCGAAGAGGTCCAGCGGGCCGGCACCGGGGGCCAGTCCACGCAGCGAGCCGCAGAAGATCGGTAGCGGGTTCCCACCGGCGGCGGCGACCGCGTCGGCGAGGACGTCGACGAAACCGGTGTTGCCAGCCAGGGCGTGCGCCCGGTAGAAGACGATCCCGACGGTGGGCCGGCCAGGGTCGGCGGCCCGGTCGCCGTGCACGCCGTACCCCGGGGTGGGGGCGGGCGGCTCGAAGCCCTCGCCGGTGAGCAGGACCGTGTCGGAGAGGAACCCGGCCAGCTGGGCGAGGTTTTCCGGGCCCCCTTCGACCAGGTAGGACAGTGCGTCGGTGGCTACCCCGGCGGCCACGGTGGAGGCCGCCATCAGCTCGGCGTCGGGCACCGCCTCACCACCGAGGACGACCGTCGGCACACCGGAGGCGAGCACCGCGGCTAGGCCGTCCGGCCACGCCTGGCGGCCGCCGAGCAGCCGTACGACGGCCACGTCGACGCCGTCGAGCAGCCCGGGCACGGCGTCGACGCCGACCCGGGCGGGATTGGCCAGCCGGTAGTCGGCGCCGCTGGCGCGGGCGGCGAGCAGGTCGGTGTCGGCGGTGGACATCAGCAGGACGCGCACGGGCGGCTCCGGAGAGTGACGCCCGGGTTGCCGCGAGGACGGTCGGGCGATGACGAGAGGTGGGCGCGAGGTCGGCGGGTGGCGGGTCCGGCCGGCCGGCACGTGGGCCGGCGGAGCCCGACGGCGTCAGCGGTGCGCGGTGCGGCGACCGGTGCGGACCGGGCCGGTCGGAACAGCTGCGGCGGTACGGCGGTTCGTGGGTGCGGCGGCGCGCCCGGAACGGGTACGACGGAAGCCGCCTGCGGTGGAGACGCTGCGCGTCATCGGGTCCTCCTCGGGTGTCCACGCCCTGGGGTCAGTCCGACGGCCGAAGTATCCTGGCTCCCGGATCGACGCTCACCCCCGGCCTTCCAGCCGCAGACACACGGCCGTGGCACACGAGGGGGGATCGCTCCCCGGTGACAGTGGCGGGACCGCGCCGGAATCGCACCGGCTTCCTTCACTGCCGTCAGGCCGCGAATGCTGCCACACCCTTCGCCGCCGGGTCAACGCGCCGGCGTCGGACCCTGCGCATGCCGTTGACGAATCCGTGGCTGACCGGACCGACGCCGGCGAAGCGGCTCGATCGTGAACGGCCTGAAGAGCACATGCTCAACCTACCGTCGTCGCAGAACATGTGCGTGCTGGCGACCACGGGACCGGACGGGCCACTGGTGCGCCCGTAGCGCTCGCTGCGGATTGCATCGTGGGGCCCGGTTTCGACGCCCTACGGCCAAGCCAGGTGCGGCGCCACCGCGGACCGCTAGTTCCTGAGAGCGGCGGTGAGACCGTCGAGGACGATCGCCAGCCCCTGCCGGAACTCGTCGGCGGGCGACACGGTCCGCGCCGCCCTCGCGGTGCTGGCTAGGTGCGGGAAGCTGTCGGTCGGGAGGGCTGCCATGGCTTCGGTGCCCGCTGCAGCCAGGGCCGCGAGGTACTCCGTCTGGACCGCACCAATGAGATAGTTGACGACGGTGCGCTGGGCGACCACCCGCTTGCGGCCGGTGAACCCGGCGTCGGTGAGCGCGGCGAGCATGGACTCCATCCACTGCAGGGACCTCGTCGCGGTCTGCCGGTGTGCCAACAGCAGAGGTATCGCTGGCGGGTGGGCACTGGCCGCGTCTCGCAGGCGCAGTACCAGAAGCGTGACTCGGTCGGCCCAGGGTGCGGCTGGGGGCACTTCGGCTTCCACCGGGTCGAGCACCAGCTCGACGACCAGCCGCTCCAGATGTTGCCGCCCGGTGACGTACTTGTAGAGCGCCATCGTGCTGACGCCCAGCTCGGCAGCGACCGTGCGCATGGAGAGCCCGACCGCGCCCTCCCGGTCAAGGACCGTCAGCGCGGCGTGGGCGATCACGGCGGGGCTGAGTGAACGCGGTCGAGGCACACCCGTGAGCGTACCGTGTACTCTTACCGATCGTAGGCGTACACCGCACACTTACGCACCGAAGTGGGTGAACCATGGCTCAGTCCGTCAGCCTGACCGAATGGATCCGTGAGCACGGCCTGGTGCTGTCCTCACTGGACCTGGACGCCCCGGTGGAGGAGCTGGAGCCCGTGCTGGGGATGGTCGGTGATGCCCGGGTGGTGGCGATCGGGGAAAGCTCCCACCACGTCCGGGAGTTCTTCCAGCTGCGTCACCGGCTGCTGCGGTTTCTCGTCGAACGGTGCGGGTTCACGGTGTATGCCCTGGAGGCACCGTTCACCGAGGGGCGGGCTCTCGCCGACTGGCTGCACGGAGGCCCAGGCGCGGTGGAGACGGTGACGGCCGCAGGCATCGCCCTGTCCCTGGGCGACGCACCGGAGGTTTACGAGGCCCTGGCCTGGCTCCGGTCCCACAACCAGCGCCGGCCCGACTCACCGGTGCGGTACGCCGGCGCTGACGTTCCCGGCTCGTTGGGCTCGCCCTTGCCGGCGCTGGAGGAAGTATCGACCTACCTGCGCGACATCGACAGCGACGCTCTGGTGCCACTGGGCCGCGCGCGGGCCGTGGCGGAGAAGTTCCACCAGGACCTGCCGTTCGCCACCATGATGGCGTACTCGGCCGTGAGCGAGCCTGACCGGGAGACACTGACCGCCGCGCTGAGTGAGCTGCTGGCGCGGATGGAGCGCCTGGCCAGCCGCCAACGCAGCTTGGGCCGCGCCGCCAGGCACGTGCTCGCCACCCACCACCTGCGGGGGGCCTGGTATATCGACCAGTTGCACCGGGCACAACTCACGGAGGGGATCGAGGTGGCATCCACCTTCCGCGATCTCTACATGGCCGAGACGGTACTGCGTCTGCTGGCCGAAACGCCCGGAAGCCGGATCGTCCTCGCGGCGCACAACTGGCACATCCAGCGGGCACCGGCGAAGCACGTCAGCGGCGCGGACCTGTTCCCTGCCGGGTACCACCTCGCTGCTGCCCTCGGCGACGACTACCGCGCCATCGGGGTGACCGCCGGACACGGACACACCGCCGTGTCCGATGTGGAGGCACTGGCGCAGGGCGCATTTCCGTTCCGGGAGGCGCCGCTACCGCCACCCGAGGATGACACGCTCGAAGCGGCGTTCCCGCTGGACCGGATGTGCACGATCGCGGACCTCCGCGCCGCGTCCGTGACCGTGGCCGACGCGGCGGCCTACCGACGGATGAGGATGGCCGACTACTTCCTCGACCAGCCCGCATTCCACGCCTACGACGCCGTCGCGCTGGTCAGCGAAACCCACGGAAGCGCCCGGACCCGCTGCCAGTAATGCAGCCCCAGCCGGCTACCGGACATCCGCGTCAGCGCATCCGGCGCTCCGGGTGGGCCCGGTTCCAGGCGCGCATCCGCTCCGGGTAGCCGGTCTTCGCCGCCTCGTACAGCGGCACCGCGTGCCGGTGCGCCAGCTTCGCCGCCGCCCGCGGTGAGCCGGTGCGGCGGCGGATCCACTCACCGTCGTGGGCGATCGCCATCACGGTGGTGTCGGTGGCGGTGGTCTCCGGTTCGAGGTAGAACTCCACGCCGTGCCGGCTGGTCACGAACGCCTCCAGCGCGGCCAGGTCGTCCCGGGTGCCCTCCCGGTCGAGCTTCGTCGGGATCCCCTCCACGGCTCGGGGCCGCCGGCTGAACCAGCCCATCTGCCCGCTCCTTCCCTCGGCTGACCTCCAGTTCAGCACCCGAACCTGTCAGCAGGCTGCGAGGACGATGACAACGACCTGACCGTCGGTCAGCCGAGTGCGGCCAGCTCCGCGTCGGTCAGTCGCAACGCGCCGGCGGCGACGTTCTCCACCAGATGTGCCGGGTCGCCGGTGCCGGGGATGGCCAGCACGTGCGGGCCCTGGTGCAGGGTCCAGGCGAGGCGTACCTGCTGCGGGGTGGCCCCGTGCGCCCGGGCCACCGCCCGCACGGCGTCGGCGTGCTCGGTCACCGCGCCAAACTCCCGCCGCGTCCCGGTGAGGGTGAAGAACGGCACGTACGCCACCGACCGCGCCCCGCACTCGCGCAGCAGCGCGGCCTGGTCGCCCCGGTTGTCGACGGCGTAGGTGTTCTGCACGCAGACCACCGGGGCGATCGCCTGCGCCTCGTCGAGGTGGTCGAGGCGGACGTTGGACAGGCCCAGGTGCCGGATCAGCCCGGCCTCGCGCAGCGCGGCCAGCGCGCCGAAGGACTCGGCGACCCGGTCGCGGCCCGGCCGCCTCACGATGCGCAGGTTCACCACGTCGAGGTGGTCGCGGCCTAGCCGGCGCAGGTTCTCCTCCACCTGGGCGCGCAGCCCGGCCGGAGAGACGTCCTCGCGCAGGCCGCCCACCGGGTCGTGGACGAAGCCGACCTTGGTGGCGATCACCAGGTCCTGTGGATACGGGACGAGCGCCGCGCGGATCAGCTCGGTGGCGTACCGCGCCGGGCCGGTGCCGACGTTCAGGGTGCCGCCCGGCGAGACATAGAAGGCGGCGGTGTCGATGTGGTTCACGCCCAGCGCGACGGCGCGCCGCAGCACGCCGATAGCCCGGCCGGTGTCCGGGTGCGGGGTGATCCGCATGGAGCCGAAGCCCATCCGGCGCACGGTCGCATCGCCCAGGGTCCAACTGCCCGCGGCGGCCGCGGTGATCTCGTCGACAGGCATCCGACGACCCTAGCCACCCCCGGCCGGCCGGGTAGTCGGCCGCGCACCCGATACCGGCGGCACCCGCCCGCTGCTAGGTTCTATGTGCTGGGGTGCTGCGCCGGTGGGCGGGTCACCGGCACCAGGGCCAGTGTCGGGATCAGCAGCAGCGGCACCACCAGCAGCGCGCGCAGCGTCCCCACCCGGTCACCGAGCAGGCCCAGCAGCGGCGGGCCGGCCAGGAACGCCGTGTAGCCGACCACCGCGACCACGCTGACCCGGACGGCGGCGTGTTCCTCGTCGTCGGCGGCGGCGCTCATCCCCACCGGGAAGCCGAGCGAGGCCCCGATTCCCCACAGCGCCACCCCGACCATCGCCACCGGCCCGTTGCCGGCGAGCACCGCCAGGCCCGCGCCGAGCGCGGCGAGCAGGATCGTGCCGACCAGCACCGGCACCCGACCCCAGCGGTCGATCAGGACGGTGCCGGCGGTCCGGCCGAGGGTCATGCCGGCGACGAAGATGCCGAAGACGACCGCGCCGGTCGCCTCGCTGACGCCGTACCCGTCGATGAAGGCGACCGCGACCCAGTCCGTGGCGCTGCCCTCGGCGAACGCCATGACCAGGACGAACGCGCCGATGAGCAGGGTGCGCGGCTCCCGCCAGGCGGCGCGCAGGGCACCACGGCGGGCGGCCGGGCCGCCGTCGGCTCCCGGGGTGGCGGGCGGCTCCGGCAGGAACGCCCGTGCGCCGAGCAGCGTGCCGCCGAGCACCACCGCGGCCAGCACGCCCAGGTGCGCCCAGATCGGCAGGCCGACCCGGGCGGCGCCGGCACCGAGCCCCGCGCCGGCCACCGTGCCCAGGCTCCAGGCGGCATGGAAACGGGGCAGGATGGTGCGCCCGATCCGCTTCTCCACCGCCGCGCCCTCGACGTTCATCGCGACGTCGCAGGCGCCCAAGCCGTAGCCGAAGACGACCAACCCGACCGCCACGCCGGGCAGCCAGCCGACCAGCCCGGTGGCGAGCCCGGCGACGGTCAGGCCGAGGGCGACCAGCACGGTGGCGACCACCACCGTGCGGGCCGGGCCGAGGCGCTGGGTGACCAGCCCGGCCGTGGACAGGGCGAGCACCGAGCCGGCCGACAGGGCGATGAGCAACAGGCCGAGCCGACCGGCGCTGAGGTCGAGCGCCTCCCGGACCGCGGGGACCCGGGAGAACCAGGTGGCCACGGCGAGGCCGTTGAGGGCGAAGACCACCGCGACGCCGGTGCGGGCGGCCAGCACCGCCGGGGGTACGGC
>NZ_SMKN01000007.1 GCF_004348675.1 Micromonospora sp. KC606
CTCCATCACCCGCGGCTTCAATGCCTGTGGGTGGTACGTCGACTGCACCTCACGGTCGTTCAGCACCGGTGACCACTCCGCCGTCACCAGCCACTACCTGCGCATCCGCGCGGCCACCCCGGCCATCCAGGGCCGCAACCACAACCACGCCCGCACCGGGGCGAAGTCCGCGGACATGCACGACCAGGCCGGCAGCGCGGTCAATCAGGGCGTCGGGTACGTGACGATGCTGATCGGCGCCAACGACGCCTGCACCGGCTCCGAGTCCGCGATGACCCCGGTGAGCACGTTCCGGGCCAACATCGACCGGGCCCTCGACCGACTCCGGGCCGGCCTGCCCGGCGCGCGGGTGGCGGTGATCAGCATTCCGGACATCCACCGACTCTGGCAGGTGGGCAAGGGCAGCAGCAGCGCCCGCAACGCCTGGTCGCTGTTCGGCATCTGCCAGTCCATGCTGGCCAACCCGACTTCCACGCTCCAGGCCGACGTCGACCGGCGCAACCGGGTCCGGCAGCGGGTGGTCGACTACAACACCCAACTCGCCCAGGCCTGCGCCGCGTACGGCCCGAACTGCGACTTCGACGACAATGCGGTGTTCCGCTACCCGTTCGCCCTGAGCCAGGTCTCCACCTGGGACTACTTCCATCCGAACACCAGCGGACAGGCGGTGCTGGCCAGCGTCTCGTACGCCAACGGCTTCGGCTGGTGACCGACCGGTCCGGCGCGCGGGCGGTCACCGTCCGCGCGCCGGCGCGCGCTATCGGTCGGCCCGGCGGCGCGCCCCGGGGCCGGGTCGCGGCACCACGTCCCGGGGGCGGCCCACCTCGTGCCCCTCGGCGCAGCGCAGTTCGACGTGGACCTCAGCCCCGCAGGCCCGGTGCCCCACGGAGAGCGGCGAGCCCTCCGGGTCGGCCAGGTAGCGGTCACCCCAGCCGAGCACCGCCACCAGCACCGGCCACAGGTCGAGTCCCTTCTCGGTCAGCCGGTACTCGTGCCGCACCCGGCTGCCCGGTTCCCGGTACGGCTCGCGGCGCAGCAGACCCTGCTCGACCAGGGTGGCCAGCCGGTTGGTCAGCACCTGCCTTGGGACGCCGGTGCGCACCCGCATGTCGTCGAAGCGGCGGACACCGTTGAAGACCTCGCGGAGCACCACCAGGGTCCACCGCTCGCCCAGAATCGCCATCGCTCGGGCGATGGTGCAGTTCTCCACCGACCAGTCCAGCGCCGCGGGTCTCATACCGACCAGGCTAGGTCTGATTGACAGACTCAGCAATGCGCTGCCAGGCTGAGTCCATGACTCAGACGCAGGGCCCGGCGCGCAGCCGTACCTTCTCCTGGTCCGACCCGACGGCCGGTGCGGCACACGTCGGCCGGCGCGGCGGTCTGGAGCTGCTGCGCGCGATGATCGCCGGCGAGCTGGCCGCACCACCGATCATGCACCTGATCGACATGGCACGGATGGAGGCCGACGAGGGCCGGGTCGCCGTCGAGCTGGTCCCCCAGGAGTTCCACTACAACCCGCTCGGCACCGTCCACGGCGGGGTGATCTCCACCCTGCTGGACACCGCCGCCGCCTGCGCGGTGCACAGCACCCTGCCGGCCGGGGTCGGCTACACCTCGCTCGACCTGAACGTGAAGTTCCTCCGCCCGGTCACCGTCGCCAGCGGCATGCTGCGCTGCGAGGGGACAGTGCTGCAGCGCGGCCGCCGCACCGCCCTCGCGGAGGCCCGCCTCACCGACGCCCCGGGCCGCCTGATCGCGCACGCCACGTCGAGCTGTCTGCTCTTCCCCCTCGACCAGCCCACCTGATCCCACCCCCAGCGGGCCCAGCCGCCCAGGGGCCCGGTGGGCCCGGTGGGCCCGGTGTACCAAGTGGGCTTGGTGGACCCTGGACCCGGTGGACCCGGGGTGGCCGGGTCAGGCGCGGGCGGCGAGGCGGGAGGCGCGGGCGTCCCGCCTCTCCTCGAAGCGGGACGCCGCCCGCTCCAGGTCGTCCAGGTGCCGGGCGATCTGGTCGCGGGCGGCCTCGCCGTCGGCGTCCAGGCCGGTGACGTTGAAGACGTCCCACTGCCGCAGCACCGGCAGAACCACCTCGTCGCGGTGCTGCCGCAGGTCGTAGATGCCGGCCAGGGCGATCGCCACCGACTTGCGGGCGAAGCCCTCGATGCCGACGCCGGGCATCTGGAAGTCGGCCAGCACGTCGGAGACGGCCCGCATCGCCTGGCCCGGCGCCAACTCGAAGGCGGCGCCCAGCAGGTTGCGGTAGAAGACCATGTGCAGGTTCTCGTCGGCGGCCACCCTGGCCAGCAGCGCCTCGCAGGCCGGATCGGCCGTGGCCCGGCCGGTGTTGCGGTGCGAGATCCGGGTGGCCAACTCCTGGAACGACACGTACGCCAGCGAGTGCAGCACCTCGTCCCCGTGCACGTTGTGGTAGCCGGCCGACATGTGCGTCATCCGGGCCCGCTCCAACGCCACCGGGTCGACCGCCCGGGTCACCGTCAGGTAGTCGCGGATGGCGGTGCCGTGCCGCCCCTCCTCGGCGGTCCACCGGTGCACCCAGGTGCCCCAGGCGCCGTCCCGCCCGAAGAGAGTGGCGATCTCGTGGTGGTACGACGGCAGGTTGTCCTCGGTGAGCAGGTTGACGATCAGCGCGGTCCGGGCCACGTCGGGGATGGTGGAGTCCGTTTTCGCCCAGGCCTCGCCGCCCAGCGGCCCGTCGAACGTACGTCCCTCGCTCCACGGCACGTACTCGTGCGGGAACCACTCCTTGGCCATGGACAGGTGCCGGTCGAGGTTCTTCGCGACCACGGGTTCGAGTTCGAGAAGCAGAGCGGTCTGGCTCAGCGGAGCAGTCATGGCGCGTCTCCCTACGGTGGCGTAACTTACGCCACCGTAGGTCGCCGTCGGCGTACGCGCCAGTAGCAAAGGCCCTGTTCACACCTCTTCCGACACGCGGCCCGAACGACGCCGGCAGCTGGTGCTCGCTGGGGCGCCACACTGGACCGACCGCTCCGAGGATCGTCCGCTGGCCAGGCCCGACCGCCCGAGGTCAGCCGACCAGTGGCTTCAGATCCTCCCGGGGCGGGGTCCACTCCCCCGCCGCCGCGGCAGCCTGCTCGCCGGAGCGGATGTCCTTCACCTCGTCGCCCTCCGCGCCGGGGAACCACACGTACGGGATGCCGCGCCGCTCGGCGTACCGGATCTGCTTGCCGAACTTGGCCGCGCTCGGCGACACCTCGGTGGGAATACCCCGGGAGCGCAGCGCTTCGGCGACCGCGTTGCTCGCCGGTCGCTCCTCCTCGGCGGTCACCGCGACCAGCACGCAGGTCGGCACGCTGCGGGAGACCGACAGCGCGTTCGCCCCGAAGAGCAGGCCCAGCAGGCGGGTCACCCCGATGGAGATGCCCACGCCCGGGAAACGGACGGTGCCGGAGCTGGCCAGGTTGTCGTACCGGCCGCCGGAGCAGATCGAGCCGAACCGCTCGTAGCCGGCCAGCTGCGTCTCGTACACGGTGCCGGTGTAGTAGTCCAGCCCTCGGGCGATGCGCAGGTCGGCGACGCAGAGGCCCGGCGAGTGCGCGGCGGCGGTCTCCACCACGGCGACCAACTCGGCGACGCCCTCGTCCAGCAGCGGGTCGCTCACCCCGAGGGCGCGCACGGCGTCGGCGAAGGAGGCGTCCGGCGCGTTGATCTCGGCCAGCGCCAGACACGCCTTGGCCTGCGCCTCGCTCGCCCCGGCGGTCTCGGCCAGCAGCTCGGCCACCCGCACCGGGCCGATCTTGTCGAGCTTGTCGATCGCGCGCAGCGCCGCCTCCGAGTCGGTCAGCCCGACGCCCCGGTAGAAGCCCTCGCAGATCTTGCGGTTGTTGACCTGGATCCGCACGGCTGGAATCGGCAGCGAGCGCAGCGCGTCGCCGATCACCAACGGCATCTCCGCCTCGTGGTGTGCCGGCAGGGTGTCCCGGTCGACGATGTCGATGTCGGCCTGGAGGAACTCCCGGTAGCGCCCCTCCTGGGGGCGCTCGCCCCGCCACACCTTCTGGATCTGGTAGCGGCGGAACGGGAAGTGCAGCTTGCCGGCGTTCTCCAGCACGTACCGGGCGAACGGCACCGTCAGGTCGAAGTGCAGGCCGAGCGCGTCGTCGCCGGCCGCGCCGTCGGCGTCGGCCTGCAACCGGCGCAGCACGTAGACCTCCTTGGAGGTCTCCCCCTTGCGCAACAGCTGGTCGAGGGGCTCCACCGACCGGGTCTCCAACGGCGCGAAACCGTACAGCTCGAACGTGCGGCGGATGCGGTCGAGGACGAACTGCTCGATCATCCGCTGCCCGGTGGTCCACTCGGGGAAGCCGGAGATCGGCGTGGGCTTGCTCATGGCGTACTCCTTGGCAGCCGCGCGCTGCGCGGCAGAGTCTCCGTGGTTACCGCGCGGACCGCGCGGGGAGATCGTGTGCGCTGCCCGATCACAGGCCGCGGGTGGGTGCGGTCGGGCGCGCGTCGCCGCTGCCCGCCACCTCGACGAGGTACGGGTTGGTCGCGCGCTCGCGGCCGATGGTGGTCGCGGGGCCGTGGCCGGGCAGGACGACGGTGTCGTCCGCCAGCGGGAGGACCTTCTCCCGCAGGCTGGCCAGCATCCGGGGCATGCTGCCGCCCGGCAGGTCGGTGCGACCGATCGAGCCGGCGAAGAGCACGTCGCCGGAGAGGCAGATCTGCTCGGCCTCCCAGGGCGAACCGGCGCCGGGCATCCGGAACAGCACCGACCCGCCGGTATGGCCCGGGGCGTGGTCGACGGTGATCTCCAACCCGGCCAGGGCCAGGGTCGCGCCGTCGGTCAGCTCCGCCACGTCGTCCGGCTCGGCGTACGGCAGCCGGCCGCCGAACAGCGCGGTGAGGTCCATCGACAGCGCCTTGGACGGGTCGGCGAGCAACTCCCGGTCGTCCGGGTGGACGTAGGCGGGGATGCCGCGCGCGCCGCAGACCGGCGCCACGGAGAAGGTGTGGTCGAGGTGGCCGTGGGTGAGCAGCACGGCGGCCGGGTGCAGGCGGTGTTCGGCGAGCACGGCGTCGAGCCGGTCCAGCACCCCGATGCCGGGGTCCACCACCACGCACTGCTCCCCCGGCGCGGTCGCCACCACGTAGCAGTTGGTGCCGAAGGCGTCCGCGGGAAAGCCAGCCACGAGCACGTCCGCTCCCCTTCCGTCCAGTCGTCCCCACCGAGCAGCCTAGTCGCCGGGAACGGCCCGGCCCGCCCGGCACACCCGCCCCGAGGGCCACAGTGACGCACTTTGATAAACCGGGGCGGGGCCTCGTACACCACTTTCCCAGCAGGTACCCGTACACTCTGGCGGGCGTGTGGCGTGGCGCACCTGTTCCACGACGGCCGGACGGCCCGAGGCGCCGGTGACGACCAGGGTAGAGGAAGGGGAGCACGGGTGGCTTCCAGCAGGGACCGGCAGCGCAAACTGGCGCGGGCCAAGCTCGACCGGCAGTTGGCCCGACGGGCCGCCGCCACACGGCGGCGTCGACAGATCCAGGCCGGCGTGGGCGCCGCGGTCGTGCTGACGCTGGTCGTGCTCGGCTCGGCGTGGGGCCTGGGCGCCTTCGACCGGGAGCCGAAGCGGGACACCGCCCAGGAGACCTGCCTCTGGACACCCCAGGACGCCGCCGCCAACACCAATCTCAAGGACGTCGGCACCCCGGCCACCACCGGCCTGCCCACCTCCGGCACCCGGCCGATGACGATCACCACCAACCAGGGCGGCCCGGTCACCGCGGAGCTTGACCTCGCCGGCGCGCCCTGCGCCGCGGCCAGCATCGCCCACCTGGCCGGCCGGTCGTTCTTCGACAACACCACCTGCCATGAGATCACCAGCGAGGGCGCGCTGCGCTGCGGCGACCCGAGCGGCACCGGCCTGGGCGGCCCCACCTACTCCTTCTACAGCGAGAACGTCCCCGCGGAGCCGGAGGCGAGCCCGTCGGCCAGCCCGGCCCCCGGTCAGGCGCCGGCGTACCCGAAGGGCACGGTGGCCATGATCGGCAATCCGCCGGGCGCCAACGGCAGCCAGTTCCTGATTTTCTTCAAGGACTTCAACCCGCCCAAGCCGGCGTACCCGGTCATCGGGCGGATCACCGGCGGGCTCGACGTGATCGAGAAGATCGGCACCCTCCCGACCGTGGAGAATGGAGCCGGCGACAAGGTCAAGCCGAAGACCGACGTCGTGATCCAGAAGCTCACCGTCGGCGAGCCGAACCAGGCCGCCCCGGCGCCGACGGGCCCGGCCTCCGGCGCCCCGGCGGCCAGCTCAAGCGCCGGCTGAACCGGACAGACCACCGCACGCGGCACCGACCGCGCAGATACGTCCAGGAGGAGTGACCGTGACGTCCACGAGAGAGCGGCAGCGCGCGGCGGCGCGGGCCAAGCTCGAGCGGGAGATGGCCGAACGCGCGGCCCGGGCCCGCAAGCGCCGGCAGACGCAGGCGATCGTCGGGGCCGGTGCGGTCCTGCTGCTCGTGGTCGCCGGCACTGTCTGGCTGGTGACCACGCTCGGCGGTGACGACGACAAGACCGACACCGCCGCCGCGCCCGAGGGCTTCTCGCAGTGCGCGTACACCGAGGTGCCCACCGAGGGCAGGCCGAAGCAGATCAAGGACGTCGGGCTGCCCCCCAACCAGCAGGTCAACAAGGGCACCCAGACGATGACGATCGACACCAACCTGGGCCCGATCACCGCGAGGATCGACCGTGCCGCCGTCCCCTGCACCGCCGGGAGCTTCACCCACCTGGCCAGCAAGGGCTTCTTCGACAACACCAAGTGCCACCGTTTGGTGACCGAGGGCATCAAGGTGCTCCAGTGCGGCGACCCGAGCGCCACCGGCAAGGGCTGGCGGGAGTCCGACGGCAGCGGCGGCCCGAGCTACAACCTCGCCGAGGAGAACCTGCCCACCGACAAGCGCCCGCCGTACCCGGAGGGCGTGATCGCGATGGCCAACTCGGGCCAGCCGGGCAGCACGGGCAGCCAGTTCTTCATCGTCTACGGCGACTCGCCGCTCGACCCGAACTACACGGTCCTGGGCACGGTCACCGGCGGCATGGACCTGGTCAAGCAGGTCGCGGCGGCCGGTGACGACAAGGCCTTCGCGGCTCAGGCCGGCGGCGGCCACCCGAAGAAGGAGGTCGTCATCAACAAGCTGACCATGAGCGAGATCCAGAACTGATCTCGCCCGTACGACGAAGCGCCCGCCGGCTGGAGCCGGCGGGCGCTTTCTCGTCGATGCCCGGCAGGGCGACGCCTCAGGCCCCTGAGGTGACCCGGTAGGCGTCGAACACGCCGTCGACCTTCCGGACGGCGGCCAGCAGGTGGCCCAGGTGTTTCGGGTCGGCCATCTCGAAGCTGAACCGGCTCACCGCCACCCGGTCCCGGGTGGTGGTGACCGTGGCGGAGAGGATGTTCACCCGCTCGTCGGAGAGCACCCGGGTCACGTCGGCGAGCAGCTTGTGCCGGTCGAGCGCCTCGACCTGGATGGCCACCAGGAACGTCGAGGCGGAGGTGAGCTTCCAGCTGACCTCGACGACCCGCTCGCTCTGTGCCCGCAGGTCCTCGGCGTTGGCGCAGTCGTCCCGGTGCACGCTGACCCCGCCGGAGCGGGTGACGAAGCCGAAGACCGAGTCCGGCGGCACCGGGGTGCAGCAACGGGCCAGCTTGATCCACACGTCGCTGACGCCCCGCACGACCACACCCGGGTCGGCACTGCTCTGCCGGCTGCGGGGCGGCCGGGTGGCGACGGCGGTCTCGGCGATGTCCTCCGCCGCGCCCTCCTCGCCGCCGTAGGAGGCCATCAGCTTCTGCACCACCGACTGGGCGGAAACCTGACTGTCGCCGACCGCCGCGTACAGCGAGGCCACGTCGGCCAGGTGCAGGTCCCGGGCGATCGCCATCAGGTTGTCGGAGGTGAGCATCCGCTGCAACGGCATGCCCTGCTTGCGCATCGCCTTGACGATCGCGTCCTTGCCGGCCTCGATCGCCTCCTCGCGCCGCTCCTTGTTGAAGTACTGGCGGATCTTGGTGCGGGCGCGAGGGCTCTTGACGAAGCCGAGCCAGTCCTGGGTGGGGCCGGCGGTGTCGGACTTCGAGGTGAAGATCTCGATCACGTCGCCGTTGGACAGCGTCGACTCCAGCGGCACCAGCTTGCCGTTGACCCGCGCCCCGATGCACTTGTGCCCCACCTCGGTGTGCACCGCGTACGCGAAGTCCACCGGCGTCGACCCGGTCGGCAGCGGGATGACGTCACCCTTCGGGGTGAAGACGTACACCTCCTGGCTGGACAGGTCGAACCGCAGCGCGTCCAGGAACTCGCTCGGGTCCGCCGCCTCCCGCTGCCAGTCCAGCAGCTGGCGCAGCCAGGTCATCTCGTCGATGTGCGCCGGCGGGCCGACGATCTGGGTGCCCTTGTGCTCCTTGTACTTCCAGTGCGCG
This sequence comes from Micromonospora sp. KC606, assembly GCF_004348675.1. GTDB lineage: Bacteria > Actinomycetota > Actinomycetes > Mycobacteriales > Micromonosporaceae > Micromonospora. The sequence continues at coordinate 8,472 of NZ_SMKN01000007.1, forward strand.
GCGATGCCGAACTCGGCGGTGCGGTGCATGGCGTACGTGCGGATCTGCATCTCCACCGGCTTGCCGGTGGGCCCGATGACCGTCGTGTGCAACGACTGGTACATGTTGAACTTGGGCATCGCGATGTAGTCCTTGAACCGGCCCGGCACCGGCTGCCAGTTGGCGTGGATGACGCCCAACGCCGCGTAGCAGTCCCGCACCGTGTCGACCAGGATTCGCACCCCGACCAGGTCGTAGATGTCGTTGAAGTCGCGGCCCCGCACGATCATCTTCTGGTAGATCGAGTAGAGGTGCTTCGGCCGCCCGGTGGTCTCCGCCTTGATCTTGGCGGCCTTTAGGTCGGCGCCGACCTTCTGCGTCACCTGGCGCAGCAGCGACTCCCGCTGCGGCTGGTGCTCCCCGATCAGCCGGTTGATCTCCTCGAACCGCTTCGGGAACAGGGTGCCGAAGGCCAGGTCCTCCAGCTCCCACTTGATGGTGTTCATACCGAGGCGGTGCGCCAGCGGAGCGAGGATCTCCAGCGTCTCCTTCGCCTTCTGCTCCTGCTTGGGGCGGGGCAGGAAGGTCAGGGTCCGCATGTTGTGCAGCCGGTCGGCCAGCTTGATCACCAGCACCCGCGGGTCCTTGGCCATGGCCACGACCATCTTGCGGATCGTCTCCGCCTTGGCCGCGTCGCCCAACTTGACCTTGTCGAGCTTGGTCACGCCGTCGACCAGGAGGGTCACCTCCGGGCCGAAGTCGGCCCGCATCTGGTCGAGGGTGTACTCGGTGTCCTCGATCGTGTCGTGCAGCAGCGCCGCCACCAAAGTCGTGGTGTCCATCCCCAGGTTGCCCAGGATGGTGGCCACCGCCAGGGGGTGCGTGATGTATGGATCGCCGGACTTGCGGTACTGGCCGGAGTGCCAGCGTGCCGCGGTGTCGAACGCCCGCTGCAACAGCCGGGCGTCCGCCTTGGGGTGGTTCTCGCGGTGGGTGGCGATCAGCGGCTCCAGCACCTCGCTGACCTGCGAGCTCTGCCAGGGTGCGTTGAACCGGGCCAGCCGGGCCCGCACCCGGCGGCCGGTGGGCGCGTTGGACAGCCCGAAACCGGCGCTCGGCAGTGGGTCGCCGTCGGCGCACGGCGTGACCGTCCCCGCGCCGGTAGGACCGGCCTCGGCAGCCGTGCCGTCGCCCGTCACCCGGCCCGGCGGGTTGCTCTTCCGCTCGGTCACCGAGCCATCAGCATCGCCTGTCGGGTGCACCGTGCCCTCCACCGGAGGGACGACATCGTGGGACACCGGCCTCCTCACCGCTCGCCGGGAACGCGCCGGCCGTCCGGCCGACGTCCTCTGCAACCGGCCCGTGGGCCGGTCTTGTTCCGCCCCGGCACCCCCGGCCGGTGCGGTCCTCGCGCCGCCCGGACGGTCGCCCGTCCGCTCAGCAAAGGGCCATGCTACCCGCACGGTGGGTGCGGTGCCCCTCCGCCGGACGGACGGTGCCCGCACCTGGCCCGGGACGCCGCTGTCAAACGGTCAGCAGGGCATGGACCGGGCGACCGGCCAGCCTCTCGCGGCCCTTCAGGAAGCCCAGTTCCAGCAGGACGGTGAAACCGGCGACCGTGCCGCCGGCGCGCTCCACGAGGTCGAGGGTGGCCTCGGCGGTGCCGCCGGTGGCCAGCACGTCGTCGACCACCAACACCCGGTGCCCGGCGGTGAAGGCGTCCTGGTGGACCTCCAGGGTGGCCTCCCCGTACTCCAGCGCGTACGAGGCCGCGTAGGCGGGCCGGGGCAGCTTGCCGGCCTTACGCACCGGAACCACCCCCATCCCGGTCGCGTACGCGATGGCCGCCGCGATCACGAAGCCCCGGGCCTCGATGCCCACCACGATGTCGAACGAGTCGCGCCCGTGGTGCGCGACGATCCCGTCGATCACCGCACGGAACGCGTCGCCGTCTGCGAAGAGCGGCATCAGGTCCTTGAACATCACACCCGGCTTGGGGAAGTCCGGCACGTCCAGGACCCGGCTGGCCACCAGCCGGGCGACCTCCGGACCGCTGTCTCCCCGTACCCCGGTGCTGTGGGTCTGCGTCACGGTGCTCCCTCTCGTACGACGACGGCGTCCTTCCTGCCGCTGGCACAGCATGAAGGACGCCGTCGGGTCGTCACCTACCGGGTCGGCTCGGTCAGCGGCGCCTGCCGCCACCCGGCCGGTTGCCCCCGCCGGCCCGCCCGCCACGGGCGGCGTTCTGCCGCTTGCCGGCCGGCCGGGCACCCACCTTGGGCGCGCTGCCGGCCAGCGCCGCCGCCTCCGGGTCGAGCGCGTCGGCGTCGCCCTCGGCCGGCCGTGGCGCACCCTTCGGGGTGACCTCGCCGCGGGCGAGCGCGCCGCGCCGGGCCAGCACCCGCTTGTTGTGCGCGGCGATCCGCGGCTCCTGGTCCTTCAGCATGACCAGGAGGGGGGTGGCCAGCAGGATCGAGGTCAGGAACGCCACCGCCATACCGACGAAGAGCACCAGACCCAGGTCCTTCAGGGTGCCCGCGCCCAGCAGGCCGGCGCCGATGAAGAGCAGGCCACCGACCGGGAGCAGCGCCACCACCGAGGTGTTCAGCGACCGCATCAGCGACTGGTTCAACGCCAGGTTGGCCGCCTCGCCGTACGTCTGGTGGTTGTTGGCGGTGATGCCCCGGGTGTTCTCCTGAACCTTGTCGAAGACCACCACCACGTCGTAGAGCGCGAAGCCCAGGATGGTGAGGAAACCGATGATCGTCGACGGGGTGACCTCGAAGCCGACCAGCGAGTAGATGCCGGCGGTGAGGATCAGGTTCATGAACAGCGAGACGATCGCGGCGACCGCCATCCGCCACTCGAAGCGGATGATCAGGTAGATCGCCACCACGAGCACGAAGATGACCAGGCCGAGCAGGGCCCGGGAGGTCACCTGCTCACCCCAGGCCTTGCTGACCTGGTTGCCGCTGATCTGGTCGGCGCTGATCCCGAACTCCCGGGCGATCTCGTCCTTGACCTCGATGGCCTGCTCCGGGCTGAGCTGTGAGGTGCGCAGCTCGTAGTACTCGCCGCTGGTGCTGCCGACCTGCTGCGCGGTGACCACCTCGGCGCCGCCGCCCTTGGCCGCCAGCGCCTCCTCGACCTTCGCCTCGGCCTGGTCCAGGGTGCCGACGCTCGCCGGCACCTGGAACGAGTTGCCGCCGGCGAACTCGATGCCGAGGCTGAACTTGAGCGTCGCGAAGCTGAGGATCGCGATCAGGACCAGCACGCCGGCCAGGGCGAACCAGAGCTTGCGGCGACCGACGACCTCGAGCCCGGCCTCACCGCGGTAGAGCCGGCTCGCGAGACCACCTTCACCAGCCATCTCAGGCCTCCTTGACACGCGGGGTGCGGGGGTTGGTCTGCTCGGTGCGGGCCGGCAGGGCCCGGCCGAGACCGCTGACCCGTGGGGAGAGGAACGCCCTGGTCCGGGCGAACATCGTCATGATCGGGTGCCGGAAGAGGAAGACCACGACCAGGTCGAGCACCGTGGCCAGACCGAGGGCGAAGGCGAAGCCCTTCACCGTGCCGACCGAGACGACGTAGAGCACCACCGCCGACATCAGGGTGATCGCGTTCGCCGAGATGATCGTCCGGCGGGCCCGGATCCAGGCGCGGGGCACCGCGCTGCGCGGGCTGCGCCCCTCCCGGATCTCGTCCTTGAGCCGTTCGAAGTAGATGACGAACGAGTCCGCCGCCACGCCGAGCGAGACGATCATGCCGGCGATGCCGGCGAGGGTGAGGGTGAAGCCGATCTGCCGGCCGAGGACCACCAGCGCGCCGAAGACCAGCAGCGCCGAGAGCACCAGGCTCAGGAAGATCACCGAGCCGAGCAGCCGGTAGTAGAAGAACGAGTAGAGGATGACCAGCAGCATGCCGATGCCGGCGGCCAGCAGACCCGCCCGCAGGTGGCTCTCGCCCAGGGTGGCGGTGACGTTCTGCTGCTCCTGTTGCTCGAAGGTCACCGGCAGCGCGCCGTAGCGCAGGTTGCCGGCCAGCGCGTTGGCGTCCTTCTGGTTGAAGTTGCCGGTGATCTGCGAGTCGCCGGTCAGCACGCCCTGGATCTCCGGCGAGGAGACGATCTTGTTGTCCAGCACGACCGCCACCCGGCACTTGCCGTCCTGCCCGAGGGCTGACGCGTCACAGGCGTTACCGGTGTTGTTGAACGCCTCCCGGGTCAGCTCGGTCCACTTGCTCTGGCCGCCACCGGTGAAGTTCAGGCTGACCACCCACTGGCTGGTCTGGTCGAGCGCGGCGTCGGCGTCGGAGACGTCGGTGCCGAGCACCTTCGCGACGTCGAGCAGGTTCTTGACCGCGCCCCCCTCGCAGGCGACCGCCCGCTGCTTCTCGTCCTTGACCGACCCGGCGGGACGGGCGTCCAGCTGGGCGCAGGTGATCGTCGGGACGTTGAACTGCATCTCCGGCGTCAGCACGGCCACCTCCTGCGGGGAGAGCGCGCCGAACGGCTTGAGCCGCTCCGCCAGGGAGGGGTCGGTGGCGAGGTCGGCCGGCGCCTGCAGGCCGCTCGCCGCGGCCCAGGCTGCGGCGCCGACCTTCTTCTCGACCGCCGCGCGCTGCTCCTGGATGCTCTGCGGCACCGGGGCGGCGTCGGCGCTCGGCGAGGCCGATGCGGACGGGCTGGCGCTGGGGGTCGGCGCGGGGGCGCCGCCACCCTGGCCACCGGCGCTCGGGGAGGCGGTCGCCTTCGCCGGGGCGCTGCCGGACGGCTGCGGCGACGGGCTGCCCGAGGGCTGGGGCGACCCGCTGGCCGACGGCGACGGGGCCGGGGTGGCGACCGCGCCGCCACCGTCGGTGATCTTCAGCACCTTACGGAAGCGCAACTCGGCGGCGGTGCCGACGCCGCTCATGTCGCGGTTCTCGCCGGGCAGGGAGATGACGATGTTCCGGTTGCCCTCGGTGACCACCTCGGCCTCGGCCACGCCGTAGGCGTTGACCCGGCTCTCGATGATCTGCCGGGCCTCTTCGAGGTTCTCCGGGGTCGGCGGCCTGCCGTCGAGGGTGTTGGTGGCCTCCAGGGTGAGCCGGGTGCCGCCGACCAGGTCCAGACCGAGCCGAGGCTCCAGCCGGTCCTTCCAGCCGCCGCTCGCCCCGCCCGAGAAGAACACCAGAAGATAGAGGACGACGAAGATGAGCCCGAGTACGGCGAGTTGCCGCCCGGGGCGCATCTGTCCCTGAGGTGGTGCCACGGCTGTCGTGTCTCCCTGTAACGGTCGCGCCGCCGGTGCGGTGGCGGCGATGTCGGACCGGGGGCCCGGCCGACGTGCTCCACGGAGCCGGCGCCGACGGTCGGCACGACCGCCCGCCGCCGACGCGGGAGCGTCGTATAGGCGGGCGCGCCGCTCCGGCGTCGGACGCCGGCTCACCTGTCCAGTTGTCCTGTCACCCCGCCCGGCCGTGGAGGGCGGGCGGGATGACCGTCACTCCTTGACGGCGTCCGCGTCCCCGGCGACCGGCTCGCTCGTCGACTCGGTGCTCTCGGCCCTGGCGACCACCCGGGCGATGGCCGGCCTGGCGTAGCGGGTCTGCACGCCGGGAGCCACCTCGAGCAGCACGGTGTCGTCATCCACGCCGGTGACCGTGCCGTAGAGCCCACCGATGGTGACGACCTCGTCCCCGGCGGCGAGCCCCTTCTGCATGGCCTCGGCCTCGCGGCGGCGCTTCTGCTGCGGCCGGATCATCATGAAGTACATGACCCCGAAGAGCAGGGCGATCATGATGATCGGCGTCAGACCACCGGCGCCTCCGCCGGACTGTGCTGCGTAAAGCACGGTGTGCGACCTTCCCATTGGCCCCCGTCCGGCACCGGAGCGCCGGAGCGGAGGCGGATTCTCACATCCTGTACAGACCGCGGCGAGTCTAATCCCTGCGCCTGAGAACGCCGAATGCGGTGCAGATCACGTTCGGATCACGGCTGGTCGGGCGCGCTGGAGAACAGATCGGGTGCGGCTGGGGCATCGATGCCAAATGTACCATTTGGCGGCGTACGGCCCAGGTGTCGCCAGGCCGCCTCGGTGGCCACCCGCCCCCGGGGCGTCCGGGCCAGCAAGCCGGCCCGCACCAGGAAGGGCTCGCAGACCTCCTCCACGGTGTCGGGCTGCTCCCCCACCGCCACGGCGAGCGTGGAGAGCCCGACCGGGCCACCCCGGAACGAGTCCACCAGCGCGGTCAGCACCGCCCGGTCCAGCCGGTCCAGGCCGAGCGCGTCGACGTCGTACACCGTGAGAGCGGCCCGGGCCGTCTCCAGGGTGACCACCCCGTCGGCCCGGACCTCGGCGAAGTCCCGGACCCGGCGCAGCAGCCGGTTGGCGATCCGGGGCGTGCCGCGCGACCGGCCGGCGATCTCGGTGGCCCCGTCGTGGGTGATCGGCACGCCGAGGATCCGCGCCGAGCGGTGCAGCAGCGTCTCCAGGTCGGCCGGGGAGTAGAAGTCCAGGTGCGCGACGAAGCCGAACCGGTCGCGCATCGGGCCGGTGAGCAGGCCCGACCGGGTGGTGGCGCCGACCAGGGTGAACGGCTCGACGTCCAGCGGGATGGCGGTGGCGCCCGGCCCCTTGCCCACCACCACGTCGACCCGGAAGTCCTCCATCGCGCTGTAGAGCAGCTCCTCCGCCGGCTTGGCGATCCGGTGGATCTCGTCGATGAAGAGCACGTCGCCCTCGGCGAGACTGGTCAGGATCGCCGCCAGGTCGCCGGAGCGTTCGATCGCCGGGCCGCTGGTCACCCGGATGGCCGAGCCCAGTTCCGCGGCGACGATGTTGGCCAGGGTCGTCTTCCCGAGGCCGGGCGGCCCGGACAGCAGGATGTGATCCGGCGGCGAGCCACGGCGCATCGCGCCCTGTAGCAGCAGGTCGAGCTGGTCGCGGACCCGGTGCTGGGCGATGAACTCGTCCAGCCGCTTCGGGCGGACGCTGGCCTCCGCGTCCAGCTCGGCGTCGTCGACGTACGCCGAGACGAGGCCGTCGTCGGTCATCGGGTCCGGCCCAACAGCCGGATGGCCTGCTTCAACAGGACCGGCACGGGCGGCGTCTCCCCGCCGACGGTCTCGGCGACCGCCGCGACCGCCTGGTCGGCCTGCGCGGCCGTCCAGCCGAGCCCGACGAGGGCCTGGCGGACCTGCTCGGGCCAGGCCCCGGCGGTGACGCCGGCCGCGCCGTCGACGCCCACCGGCACCGGGCCGATCCGGTCCCGCAGCTCCAGCACCAGGCGCTCGGCGCCCTTCTTGCCGATGCCGGGGACCCGGGTCAACGCCGCGGTGTCGGCGTTGGCGATGGCCTTACGGACCGCGTCCGGGGTGTGCACGGCGAGCACCGCCTGGGCCAGCCGGGGGCCGACCCCGCTGGCGGTCTGGAGCAACTCGAAGAGCTGCTTGGCGTCGTCGTCGGCGAAGCCGTAGAGGGTGAGCGAGTCCTCCCGGACGACCAGGCTGGTGGCGAGCCGGGCCGGCTGGCCGACCCGCAGCTCGGCGAGGGTGCCGGGGGCGCACTGCACCGCCAGGCCCACCCCGCCGACCTCCACCACCGCGTGGTCCGGACCGGTCGCGGTCACCGTGCCGCGCACGCTGGCGATCATCGTGCTCCTCCTCGTCGTACCCGGTCGGCGGCGGCGGCCAGCTTCGAGCGGGTGCCGCCGCGCCACACGTGGCAGATGGCCAGGGCCAGGGCGTCGGCCGCGTCGGCCGGCTTCGGCGGCTCGGGCAGCCGCAGCAGCCGGGTCACCATCGCGGTCATCTGCTTCTTGTCGGCCTGACCGGAACCGGTCACCGCCGCCTTGACCTCGCTGGGCGTGTACGTCTGCACCGGCAGTCCGGCGCGTGCGCCGGCGAGCACGGCCACCCCGCTGGCCTGGGCGGTGCCCATCACGGTGCGAACGTTGTGCTGGCTGAAGACCCGCTCCACGGCGACCGCGTCCGGCCGGTGCTCGGCGACCAGGTCGGTGAGCGAGCGGTCCAGGTGCAGCAGGCGCAGGGCCAGGTCGTCGTGGGGATCGGTGTAGATGACGTAGTAGGCGATCAACGTGCAGGGGCGGCCCGGCACGCCCTCGACCACGCCGACTCCGCACCGGGTCAGCCCCGGGTCGACGCCCAGCACGCGCACGCCGCCTCCTCCCCAGCCGCCAGCAGTACGTGTGTTCGACACCCTACTGGTGCCCGCCGACGACCGCCGGGCCGGACACGCCGCCCGGGCGGGGAGCCGGGCCGTCCGGAGGAACTCGTCGACGCCGGCACGCGCGACCGGCCGGGCGGTCAGCGGGGGCCGATTCCCTCCAGCACCCCGTCGACGACCCGCTCGGGAAGGATCCGCTCGTCGAGCTCCGGATGCCAGCGCAGCATCCGCTGCATCAGCATCGGACCGGTGAGCAGCGCCATCGCCACCTCGACGTCGAGGTCGGCCCGGAGCTCGCCGGTGCGGATCCCGCGCCGTAGCACCTCGCGCATCAGCTGCCGGCGCGGCTCGATGATGTTCTGGTAGAGCTGGTAGTGGTCCGGGCTGCGGTTTACCTCCGGCACCAGGCAGGGCATGATCCGCGCGGCGCGGGGGTCTATGTGCCGCCCGACGGCGCCGACGAGCAGCACCAGGTCGTCCCGGACGGAGTAGCCGGCCGGCTGTGGCACGACGCCCCTGAGTCGGCGCAGCGCGTCCAGCAGAAGCGCGTCCTTGCCCGGCCAGCGCCGGTAGATGGTGGCCTTGCCGACCCCGGCGCGGGCCGCGATCGCCTCGATGGAGAGCGTCTCGACGGTGCTGCCCTCGGCGAGCAGGTCGAGGGTGGCCTCGATGATGGCCTCGTCCGCGGTGGAAGTCATGTCGGACATTGTCCCGAACCTAGGCGGTTCCGGCCAATTCCCGTTCGCCCACCGGCGTGCCGGCCGGCCCGGTCGCCCGGCCGGGCATCCACCGCAGCACGACGAGGATGCCCAGGGCGGCCACCGCCGAGGCGACCCCCGCCGCCCAGTGCATGGCCGACACGTACGACGCGTTGGCCGCCGCGATCAGCGTCGGCGCGGCCGGCCCGAGCTGGGCCGCCGCCGCGTACGCGCCGGAGACGGACTCGGTGGCGGCGTCGCGGGCCGACGCGGGCAGCCGGTCGACGGCGCCGGCGATGTCCGCGCGGTAGACCGCGGAGAGCAGCGAGCCGAGCACGGCCACGCCCAGCGCGCCGGCGACCTGCCGGACGGTGTTGCTGACCGCGGAGCCCACGCCGGCCTTCTCCCGGGGCAGCGCCGACATGATGGACTCGGTGGCCGGCGGCATGATGTTGGCCATCCCGGTGCCCTGGAGGAAGAAGAGGACCAGCACCACCCAGATCGGCGTGGTCTCCCCGACGAAGGCGAGGCCGCCGAGCGCGACCGCGGTCAACGCCAGCCCCACGACTGCGACCGCCCGGCCGCCGTACCGGCGAACCATGGCCGCGCTGCGCGGGGCGAAGAGCAGCTGGGCGCCGGCGAAGGGCAGGAAGAGCAGGCCGGTCTCCAGCGGGCTGTAGCCACGGACCAGTTGCAGGTAGAACGAGCTGAAGAAGAAGAAGCCCATCGCGGCGAAGAAGACCAGCCCGATGATCACCACCGGTGCGGCGAAACGCGGCACCCGGAACAGCCGGACGTCCAGTGACGGATGGTCGCTGCGCCGTTCGTGCGCGATGAACAGGGCCAGCAGCGTCAGCCCGCCGACGACCGAGAGCCACACCAGCGGGCGGCCGAAGCCGTGCTCGCCGCCGTCGATGATGCCGTAGGTCAGGGCGACCAGACCCACCACCGAGAGCAGCACGCCGAGCAGGTCCACCCGGCCGGGGTGCGGGTCGCGCGACTCGGGCACCAGCAGCGCCACCAGGACCACGCCGACCGCCACCACCGGCACGTTGATCAGGAAGACCGAGCCCCACCAGTAGCGTTCCAGCAACGCGCCGCCGAGGATCGGACCGATCGCCACGGCGAGTCCCACGGCGCCGGCCCAGACGCCGATCGCCCGGCCCCGTTCCCGAGGGTCGAAGACGTTGGAGATGATCGACAGGGTCACCGGCATGATCGCCGCGCCGCCCACGCCCATCAGCGCACGCGCCGCGATCAGCTGGCCGGGGGTCTGCGCGTACGCCGACAGCAGCGACGCCAACCCGAAGAGCACCAGCCCGATCATCAGGAAGCGACGCCGCCCGGAACGGTCGCCGAGCACGCCGCAGGTGAAGAGCAGCCCGGCGAAGACCAGCGTGTAGGAGTTGATCGCCCACTCCAGCTCGCCCTGGCTGGCGCCGAGGCCGTGCACCGGGTCGGCCAGGGTGCGCAGCGCGACGTTGAGGATGGTGTTGTCGAGCACGACGACGAGCAGGCTGACCACCAGCACACCGAGGATCGCCCAGCGCCTGGGATGTCCGGTGTTCTCGTGCGGTTCCATGTGCGGTTCTCCCCCCGGACGCCCGGCCGCAAAATACGATACGGGCGCGACTCGTAATACGCCCCGAGCGTATGGTGCCGCCTTCCGATACGGAACGGTTTCGTATCGCTTGTGATGGGTGTCACCGACAGGCCGGCCGGTCGTCCCGCGCCGGCTTCGCGCCGGGCGGCCCGGGCACCCGGCGCCCTTCCGCTCAAGAACTTGAGTACGTAGCAGTTGGAACCACGGCGACGGCTGCGAGGGTTGACCTCAAGCCGACTCAAGGTTGCACGATTGCGGTCATGCCAATGGGCCTCAGGGTGGAGATCTTCTCGGCGGACCCGGATCGGTCCTCACGCTTCTACGAACGGGTCCTGGGATTCGCCATCGAGGACCGCCAGGTGACCGACGGACGCCGGTACGTGGCGATACGCCGCGACGACGTGCGGATCGGCATCGGCGAAGGCGGCGTGGATGTGCCCCGGGAGGTCCGAGCCGTTCCGGCAGGCACCGAAATCGTGCTGGAAGTGGACGACGTGCGCCGGGAGTTGGCGTCCGTGGCTACGGCTGGCTGGCCGCTGGAGTCTCAGCTGCGCCGGCAGCCCTGGGGGCTGGAAGACTTCCGGCTCTTCGACCCGGACGGCTACTTCCTGCGCATCACCGCCCGACACCCCTCTCCCAACGAGAGCTGAGCAGCCACGAAAACAGGCACAGAACGGCACCGGCGGCTCTGGGCGACACCGCCAAGCGTCCGGTTCGTCCCTGCGCGCGCGGGCCGTCCGGGTTGACCGGGTGGCCGCGGGCGGGGAATGGGGGCCCTCCGCCGGTCGTTACACCCCCTGGACGACCGCAGGAGCAGCCCCCGCTGCCTGGCCCGATGCGTTTGCCGCTGGCGGAATGATGTCGGGTCACCGGTCGTTACACATGGTCCCGGCGCCGCGAGCCGGGCGCGCTTCGCCCCTCGCGGGTGTGTACGACGCGACCCCGCGCTGCCTGTTGGCTCGTGAAGCCTGCCGGTTCCTCTTGATCTTTCTTAGCGCCTGTTCGAGGTGCCACGTGTGGCCCCACCCCATGGAGCCGCACGTGTCGACCCCCTTGTGAAGGAGCTTCCCCCATGAACACGATCATGCGTAAGACCGTTCTCGGCATCGCCGGTCTGGCGTTCGCCGGCGGCCTCGCCGCCGGCCCGATGAACCACGGCACCGCCGTCGAGACCGTCGACAGCAACCCCGTCGCCTTCGTGCAGGCCGACAAGCCCGACACCGCCAAGCTGATCCCGCACGGTGTGCAGGGCGCGCAGTCGCGGATCGACCTGTCGGACGAGCAGGTCGGCAACGTGAAGGCGATCATCGCGGCGACGAAGAAGGCCGGGATGGACGAGCGGGCCGCGGTGGTGTCGATCGCGACCGCGTTGCAGGAGTCGAAGCTGGAGAACCTGGGTCACCTGGGTGACCGCAACGACCACGACTCGCAGGGCCTGTTCCAGCAGCGTCCGTCCTCGGGTTGGGGCACGGTGGAGCAGATCACCGACCCCGAGTACTCGACCACGGCGTTCCTGAAGGGTCTCAAGCAGGTCGACGGCTGGCAGGACATGCCGCTGACCCGGGCCGCGCAGACCGTGCAGGTCTCGGCCTACCCGGACCACTACGCCCAGTGGGAGCAGCAGGCCGCCGACCTCGTCGCCGAGCACTGGAACAGCTGACCCACGCAGCACGCTGGCCGGCACCCCACCACGGGGTGCCGGCCAGCGGCGTCCAGGCACCTCGCTCAGCTCGTCAACGCGTCCAGCGCCAGATCAACGTCCGCCTCGGCGGTGTAGAGGTGGAACGAGGCGCGGACCCGGCCGGCACGCACCGCCGCGCGGAGCCCGGCGCGCGCCAGCTTCTCCTGCGCCCCCGGCACCTCCACCGTGACGATGGCACTGTCTCCCGGCGGCCGGCCCAGCCCGGCGAGGAAGCGGTTGGCCAGCGCCACGTCGTGGGCCCGGATCGCCGGCGGGCCGATCTCGGCGACCAGTTCCAGGGCGGGCGCGGTGCCGACCCAGCTGAACCAGGCCGGGGAGATGTCGAACCGGCGCGCGTCGTCGGCCAGCCGCAACGGCGGGCCGTAGTAGGAGGAGTGCGGGTCCGCGCCCGCGTACCAGCCGGCGGCGTCCGGGCGCATCCGCTCCCGCAGCGCCGGGGCCAGGTAGGCCAGCGCCGAGCCGCGCGGCGCCATCAGCCACTTGTACGCCCCGACCGCGACCGCGTCCACCAGGCTGCCGTCGAAGGGCAGCCAGCCGCAGGCCTGGGTGGCGTCGACCACCACCAGCGCGTCGTGCGCACGGGCGGCGGCGACGATCTTGTCGTACTCGGCGACCGTGCCGTCGGCGGACTGCACCAGGCTGAACGCGACCAGGTCGGTGCCGGCGTCGATCGCGTCGACCAGCCCCGCCAGCGGCACGGTACGCACCCGCACCCCGCGCGCCTCCTGCGCCAGCCACGGGAACAGGTTCGAGGTGAACTCGACCTCCGGCACCACCACGGTCGCCCCGGCCGGCAGGGCCGCGGCGACCGGCGCGAGCAGCTGCGACACGGTGCTGCCGACCGTGACGTCCGCCGCCGGCACACCGACCAGGCCGGCGAAGGCCGCCCGGGACCGTTCGGTCGCCTCCCCCCACACCTCCCAGGAGGTGCGCCCCACCCGCCAGTCGGCGAGGGCGTCCTGCACCGCCGTCCAGACCGGCTCGGGCGGCAGCCCGTAGCTGGCGGTGTTGAGCCAGCCGGGCTCCGGCTGCCAGAGCTTCCGTGCGTCGTCCAGTTCCATGTCGGCGACGCTATCCGGGGCGCGGGCCACCTCGAACGGCCAATCCGGGCCCCGTGGCCCACCGCTCCGCCCGGCGGCCGGGACGGGTCAGCTGACGTTGGCCGGGCCGAGGACGCTCTTGAGGTCACCCATCAGCGCGGTGGTCGGCGCCACCCGGAACGGGCCGAGCCGCAGGGTGGTGGTCTTGCCGCCGTTGAGCAGCTTGACGTGCACCTCGGTGTCGCCCGGGTGCAGCACCAGGGTTTCCTTGAGTTTCTCCACCAGCGGTGGTGTGCAGCGGTGCACGGGGATGGTGAGGGTCACCGGCTTGTTCGCCGGGTTGCTGCTGACGTCCGGCAGGGACATGTCCATCGCCATGATCCGGGGGGTGTCGTCGCGGCGGTCCACCCGCCCCTTCACCACCACGATGGCGTCCTCGGCGATGTACTGCCCGATCACCTCGTAGGTGTTCGGGAAGAACAGCGTCTCCACCCCACCGGCCAGATCCTCCAGCGTGGCCGAGGCCCAGGCGCGGCCCTGCTTGGTGACCCGGCGCTGCACGCCGGAGAGAATGCCGGCCAGGGTGACCACCGCGCCGTCCGGGACCGTGCCCTCTTCGGACAGGGCGGCGATGGTGCAGTCCGCCGCCGCGCCGAGCACGTGCTCCAGGCCGAAGAGCGGATGGTCGGAGACGTACAGGCCGAGCATCTCGCGCTCGAAGGCGAGCTTGTCCCGCTTGTCCCACTCGCTCTCGCCGATGGTGGGCATGACGGTGGTGCTGCCCCCGGTGTCGGCGTCACCGAAGCCGGCGCCGAAGAGGTCGTACTGGCCGACGGCCTCCTTGCGCTTGACGTCGGCGAAGGCGTCGATGGCGTCGGCGTGCACGGCGAGCAGGCCCTTGCGGGTGTGACCCAGGGAGTCGAACGCGCCCGCCTTGATCAGGGATTCGATGGTCTTCTTGTTGCAGACCACCGCGTCGACCTTGGACAGGAAGTCGTAGAAGTCGGCGTACTCGCCCTTCTCCTCCCGGCACCGCATGATCGCCGCCACCACGTTCGCGCCGACGTTGCGCACCGCCGCCAGACCGAACCGGATGTCCCGACCGACCGGGGTGAACGGGCCGGCCGAGGTGTTGACGTCCGGCGGCAGGACCTGGATGCGCATCCGCCGGCACTCCGACAGGTAGAGCGCCATCTTGTCCTTGTCGTCACCGACCGAGGTGAGCAGCCCCGCCATGTACTCGGCCGGGTAGTGCGCCTTCAGGTAGGCCGTCCAGTACGACACCAGGCCGTACGCGGCGGAGTGCGCCTTGTTGAAGGCGTACCCGGCGAACGGGACCAGGACGTCCCACACCGCCTGGATGGCCTCGTCGGAGTAGCCGCGCTCGCGGCAGCCGTCCCGGAACGGGATGAACTCCTTGTCGAGGATCTCCTTCTTCTTCTTGCCCATCGCCCGGCGCAGCAGGTCGGCCTGGCCGAGGCTGTAGCCGGCGAGGATCTGGGCGGCCCGCTGCACCTGCTCCTGGTAGACGATCAGGCCGTGGGTGGGGGCGAGGATCTCCCGCAGCGGCTCCTCCAGCTCCGGGTGGATCGGGGTGATCTCCTGGAGGCCGTTCTTGCGTAGCGCGTAGTTGGTGTGTGAGTCCACGCCCATCGGGCCGGGCCGGTACAGCGCCAGGACGGCGGAGATGTCCTCGAAGTTGTCCGGTTTCATCAGCCGCAGCAGCGAGCGCATGGGCCCGCCGTCGAGCTGGAACACGCCGAGGGTGTCGCCCCGGCCCAGCAGTTCGTACGCGGCCCTGTCGTCCAGTTGCAGGGCCAGCAGGTCCAGTTCCTTGCCGTGGTTCAGCTGGATGTTCTTGACCGCGTCGTCGATGATCGTCAGGTTGCGCAGGCCGAGGAAGTCCATCTTCAACAGCCCGAGCGACTCGCACGTCGGGTAGTCGAACTGGGTGATGATGACTCCGTCGGAGTCGCGGCGCATCAACGGGATGTGCTCGATGATCGGCTCGGCGGACATGATGACGCCGGCGGCGTGCACACCGGTCTGCCGGATCAGGCCCTCGATGCCCTTCGCGGTGTCGATCACCTTCTTGACGTCCGGGTCGGACTCGTACAGGCCACGGATCTCGCCGGCCTCGGCGTAGCGCGGGTGCTTCGGGTCGAAGATGCCCGACAACGGGATGTCCTTGCCCATCACCGCCGGCGGCATCGCCTTGGTGATCCGGTCGCCCACCGCGTACGGGAAACCGAGCACCCGGGCCGAGTCCTTGATCGCGGCCTTCGCCTTGATCGTGCCGAAGGTCGCGATCTGGGCGACCTTGTCCTCACCCCACTTGTCGGTGACATACTTGATCACCTCACCGCGCCGGCGCTCGTCGAAGTCGATGTCGACGTCGGGCATCGAGACCCGCTCGGGGTTGAGGAACCGCTCGAAGATCAGCCCGTGCGGGATCGGGTCCAGGTCGGTGATGCCCAGCGCGTACGCGACCAGCGAGCCGGCTGCCGAACCACGTCCCGGTCCGACCGCGATGCCCTGGCTCTTCGCCCACTGGATGAAGTCGGCGACCACGAGGAAGTAAGACGGAAAGCCCATCTGGGCGATGACGCCCAGCTCGTACTCGGCCTGGGCGACGTGCCCCTCCGGAATTCCGTTCGGGAAGCGGCGTTCCAGCCCTTTGAAGGTCTCCTTGCGGAACCAGGACTCCTCGGTCTCCCCGTCGGGGACGGGGAACCGGGGCATCAGGTTGTGGAACTCGAACATCCCGGCCGGGTCGACCTTCTCGGCCACCAGCAGGGTGTTGCGGCAGCCCTGCTGCCACAGCTCCGAGGAGTCGACCGCGCGCATCTGCTCGGCGCTCTTGACGAAGTAGCCGCCGCCCTCGAAACGGAACCGGTTCGGGTCGGCGATGTTGCTGCCGGTCTGCACGCAGAGCAGCACGTCGTGCGCCTCGGCCTGCGCCTCGTGCGTGTAGTGCGAGTCGTTGGTGACCACCGGCGGGATGTCGAGCTTGCGGGCGATCTCGGTGAGCCCGTCGCGGACCCGGCGCTCGATCTCCAGGCCGTGGTCCATGATCTCCAGGAAGTAGTTCTCCCTGCCGAAGATGTCCTGGTACGCGGCGGCGGCCTTGAGCGCCTCGTCGAACTGACCCAGCCGCAGCCGGGTCTGCACCGCGCCGGAGGGGCAGCCGGTGGTGGCCATGATGCCCTCGGCGTACTCGGCGATCAGCTCCATGTCCATCCGGGGCCACTTGACGTAGTGGCCCTCCATCGAGGCGCGCGAGTTGAGGGTGAACAGGTTGTGCAGACCGGTCTTGTTCGCCGCCCACATGGTCATGTGGGTGATGGCACCGTTGCCGGAGACGTCGTCGCTCTTCTGTTCCGGCCGGCCCCACTTCACCCGCTGCTTGTGGAACCGCGACTCCGGCGCCACGTACGCCTCGACGCCGAGGATGGGCTTGACTCCGGCGGACATCGCCTGCTTGTAGAAGTCGTTCGCGCCGTGCATGTTGCCGTGGTCGGTGATCGCCACCGCCGGCATGCCGAGCCGGTTGGCCTCGGCGAAGAGGTCCTTGAGCCGGGCCGCCCCGTCGAGCATCGAATACTCCGTGTGCACGTGCAGATGCGCGAACGAATCGCCCATGCGGAGCGCCCCCCGGGGTCGGATCGTGGGTGGTCGAGGTCGGTCGGCCTACCCTATCCCCGGCCCGACGGGCGTCTCCAGCAGCCGCGCGGGGCGACCCGCGGCCAGTGGTGTGGATCTCCCCCGCCATTGTGGATCCCCTCGGGTCGGCACCCCCGGGCGCCCCCGCGAGTCGGCTGCCGGACTCGATCCGCTCGCCCGGCCGGTGTCGTCGTAGCCTGGACGCCACCGCTTGCACCAGCGAACACGGGACGGCGCAATGGCCCTCGCGAACAGGATCGACGACCTGGCCGGGGCCGCGGCGCGCGGCGAGCCGGGGAGCCTGGACGCGCTGCTGGTGGCGGTCCGCCCGGAGGTGCTACGGCTGTGCGGCCGGGTGCTGCCCAACCGGGAGGACGCCGAGGAGGCCTGCCAGGACGCGCTGCTCGCGCTGGCCCGGGGCATCAGCCGGTTCGAGGGCCGGTCGTCGTTCCACACCTGGCTGTACCGACTGACGGCCAACCGGGCCCGGTCGACGTACCGGGTGCTGCGCCGGCGCTGGCAGGTGGAGGCCGGTGGGGTGCCGCTGCCGGATCCGGCGGACCCGCGGCGGACCAGCGTGGTCGCCGGCACCCGGCTGGACCTGCTCGACGCGCTCGACGGGGTCCGTCCCGAGCTGGCCGAGGCGGTGGTCCTGCGCGACATCCTCGGGCTGAGCTACCGCGAGATCGCCGACCTGCTCGGTGTGCCCGAGGGCACCGTGAAGTCACGGATCCACGAGGCCCGCCGGCAGGTTCGCCAGCGGTTGACCGGCGCCGGCGGCTGATCCGGGAGGCCGGCCCCGCCGGGGCCGACGACCGGCGGTGAGGAGTGCGCGTCGGCGCTGCGACTGACGGGCCCACGCGAAAACAGGTCGGCAACCCGACGAACCACCACGGCCCGCGCGGGGACCAACAGGACAGGGACACACCCCACTTTCGAAGGAGAGATTCCCGTGCACCGTCTTCCGTACGTCGTCGTCGCGGCCGTACTGGCCCTCGCCGGGTCCGCCCCGGCCGCCGCCCGGGTGGCATCGCCCGGCCACCACCTGCCCGACCACCCGCTCACGGCCACCGCCACGCACCCCGGCGGCACCGCCCCGACCGGCGCCGACCGCGCCGACCGCGCCGGCACCGCCGGCACCGTGGGTCACCCGCGGCCGGCCGCCGGCCAAGGAACCGACGAGGTCGACCTGATGAGCGTCTGGGGCGCCGGCCCGTTCCGGATGGGCGCGCGCCTGGACCGTCTGTCGGCCGCCGGCCTGATCGACTGGACGGCGCCCGCCTGCGCCGGCGTGGTCCGGGCCGGGGTCACCGGAACCTGGGCGGGGGTGGTCCTGCTGGCCTTCCGCAACGGACGGCTGGTGGAGATCGGCACGGCCACCGCCCCGCCCCGCTCGCCCGACGGCGCCGCCGTCGGGATGAGCTTCGCTCAGCTGGAGGAGATCTACGGTCCCCGGGGTGCGCTGATCCAGAACGACGCCGGGGACGCCAGCGCGTACCTGGTGCGGGTGGGTTCCCGGGTGGAACTGTTCACCGGCCACCCGATCCGCCCCGGAGTCGGCTACTTCCAGGTGGGTCCGGCGTCCTTCGTCGAGCGCGACTTCCGGCAGGGTCACGCCTGCTGAGACGCGGCACGGGCGTCCGGATCGATCCGGACGCCCGGTACGCCGCATCCGTCCGGATGCGGAGATGACTAAACACAACGATGTCTAGTGACGCATTAGTGTGTGGCACACACTATGGTGTGACGCATGGTCAGCGATGATGTGCTGCGGACACACCTCCAGGAGCTACGACGGGGCACCGTGGTGGTGGCGAGCCTGCTCGCCCTGCGCCGCCCCGACTACGGCTACGCGCTGCTGCAACGTCTGGCGGCGCACGGCTTCCCGGTCGACGCCAACACGCTCTACCCGCTGCTGCGCCGGCTGGAGGAGCAGGGGTTGCTGACCAGCGAGTGGAACACCGAGGAGAGCCGGCCCCGCAAGTTCTACCGCACCAGCGCCGACGGTGAAACGGTGCTGGGCCGCCTCCTCGACGACCTCGCCGCCGTGCAGACCTCCGTCACCCGACTGATCCAAGGAGTGGAGCAATGATCTCCCTGACCGACCGCTACCTCGCCGCGACCCTGCGGACGGTGCCCGCGCCGCGCCGCGCCGAGATCGCCGACGAGCTGCGCGCCTCCATCGCGGACATGATCGAGGGTCGGACCGCCGCCGGGCAGGACACCACCGCCGCCGAGAGGGAGGTGCTCACCGAACTGGGCCACCCGGACCGGCTCGCCGCCCGGTACGCCGACCGACCGCTCCAGCTCATCGGCCCGACCTACTACCTGGTCTGGTGGAGCCTGCTGCGCCGGCTGCTCACCATCATCCCGGCCCTGGTGGGGGTGGCGGTCGGCGTGCTGAAGGCCACCGTGGAAGCCCAGCCGCACGAGGCGATCGGCGCGGGCATCGCCACGGCCTTCGAGGTCGGCGTGCAGATCGTCTTCTGGGTGACGGTCAGTTTCGCGGTGCTGGAACGCACCCGGACGCCGCTGGATCTGCCGGAATGGAGCGTCGACCAACTCCCGGACGCCCCGGTCGAACGGGACGTGACGCTGACCGACACCTGCGCGTCCATCGCCTTCCTGCTGCTCACACTCGCCTTCCTGCCCTGGCAGCACTATCGGTCCTGGGTCTCCGACGCCGACGGTGACAACCTGCCGATCCTCGACCCGGCGTTGTGGACGTCCTGGCTGCCCGTGCTCGCCGCCGTGCTGGTCGCCAGCATCGGTCTCGAGATCGTGAAGCACCGCACCGGCCGGTGGACGTGGCCGCTGGTGGGCGTCAACGTCGTGCTCAACCTGGCCTTTGCGCTCCCGGTCGGCTACCTGCTGCTCACCGACCGGCTGCTCAACCCGGCCCTGGTGGAACGGTTCGCCTGGCTGCGCGAGGACGGGAACATGGACATGTCGACCAACGTCGCGGTCGTCGTCGTCGCCACCATCAGCATCTGGGACATCACCGAGAGCGTGGTCAAGGCCCGCCGGCACAACCGGTGACCGCCGTCCACGGGCCGGCCTGCAGGGTGGCATCCTCGACCCCGATGAGCACCACGACCGGCGACGAGTGGCGCCGCCCCGGCCCCACCCCCGAACAGCAGCGGCTGGACGTCTACAGCGGCCTGATCCTGACGGTGCTGGCCCTGTTCAGCCTCACCCTCGCCCGCAGCACCGGAGCGTTCCTGCTCGGCCCACCGCCGTCCGGGCCGGAGCAGGTCTTCTGGACCGTCGCGGTCACCCTGCCGCTGCTCTGGCGGCGCCGGTTCCCCACCGCGGTCATGCTCGTCGTCGCGGCCACCTTCATCGGCTCCCAGGCCCGGTCCGCTCCCGAGGTGCAGCTCTCCGGATGGGCGTTGTTCGCGGCCCTCTACACCCTCGGGGCCTGGGGCCAGAACCGGCGGACGGCGCGGCGGCTTCGGGTCGCGGTGATCGCCGTGATGTTCGTCTGGCTCGGCATCTACTACGCGGTCAGCTACAACAGCATCCCCGAGGACGCCTTCTCCGACGCGGTCGGGCCGGTGCCCCCGCTGCTGGCCCTGATCGTCACCTCGGTCCTGGCCAACGTGCTCTACTTCGGCTTCGCCTACTTCTTCGGCGAGACCTCCTGGTTGGCCGCCCGCCGCCAGCACGAACTCCAGGAGCAGGCCGAACAGCTGCGCCGCTCGCAGGCCGAGGCCCGGGAGCGGGCGGTGGTCGGCGAGCGGGTCCGCATCGCCCGGGAGCTGCACGACGTGGTCGCCCACCACGTGTCGGTGATGGGGGTGCAGGCGTCCGCCTGCCGGCGGGTGTTCGACAAGGACCCGGCCAAGGCGCTCACGGCGCTGACCTCGATCGAGGAGACCGCCCGCACCGCGGTCGACGAGCTGCGCCGCATGCTGGGCGTGCTACGCGCCTCCGACAGCGCCCCGGTCGGGCCGGAACAGGACCGGCCGGCCGCGCTGGAACAGATCGCCGGCGTGGTCGACCGGGCGCGTGAGGCCGGGTTGCGGGCCACGTTCGGGGTGTACGGGGAGCGTCCGCCGCTGCCTGAGTCCGTCTCGCAGGCCGCGTACCGGATCGTGCAGGAGGCGGTCACCAACACGGTCAAGCACGCCACCGGCGCCACGATGATCGATGTCCGCATCCGCTACTTGACGCAGGAACTGGAGGTCGACGTGACCGACGACGGACGGGCCACCCGGCCCGCCAACGCCGACGGGCTCGGCCTGATCGGCATGCGGGAACGGGTCGGCACCCACGGCGGTGTACTGGAGACCGGCCCGCGCGCCGGTGGCGGCTGGCGGGTACGAGCCCGGTTCCCGATCGCCGCGACGACGGAGCGTCCCGCGTGAGCACGCCGCACGCGGCGCCTCCGGCCGATCGGTCCGTACGGGTGCTGCTCGCCGACGACCAGCACCTCGTCCGCACCGGCTTCCGGGTCATCCTGGAGGTGGAGGACGACATCGAGGTGGTCGGTGAGGCCGCCGACGGCGAGCGGGCCGTCGCCATGACCCGGGCGCTACGTCCCGACGTGGTGCTGATGGACGTTCAGATGCCCAGCGTCGACGGCCTGGAGGCGACCCGGCGGATCACCACGGAGTTCCCCGCCGGCCCCGCGGTGCTGATCCTGACCACCTTCGACCGCGACGACTACCTCTTCGCCGCGCTGCGGGCCGGCGCGAGCGGGTTCCTGCTCAAGAACGGCACCCCGGAGGACCTGGTGGAGGCGATCCGGGTGCTGGCCCGCGGCGACGGCCTGCTCGCCCCGGAGCTGACCCGGCGGGTGATCGCCACCTTCGCCCGGCCCGGCGCCGCCGGTCCGACCGGGGCCGACGCCCAAAGGGCGCTGGCCGGCCTCACCCCCCGGGAACGGGAGGTGCTGGTGCTCGTCGCTGGCGGGGCCAGCAACGCCGAGATCGCCGCCGCGCTGCACCTGGGCGAGGCCACGGTGAAGACCCACGTCAGCCGGGTCCTGACCAAGCTGGGGCTGCGCGACCGGGTCCAGGCGGTGGTCTTCGCGTACGAACACGGGGTGGTCCGACCCGGCGGTTGAGTGGATCCGCCACGCGGCGGACGACGCAGATCCACCGCCGGACGGAGGGCGACCGGCGTCGGCCGATCTAGCGTGAACGCCGTGACCAACGTGCTCCGTCTCGACGGCGTCGACCGCAGCTTCGGCGACCGTCGGGTACTCAGGAACGTGTCGTTCGACGTGGCGGCGGGCCGGATGACCGGCTTCGTCGGCGGCAACGGCGCCGGCAAGACCACCTCCATGCGGATCATCCTCGGGTTGCTCTCCCCCGACGCCGGCCAGGTCAGCTGGCGGAACGCGCCGCTGACCCGGCAGGCCCGCCGGCGCTTCGGATACCTGCCCGAGGAGCGTGGCCTCTATCCGAAGATGAGCGCCCGGGAGCAGGTGATCTACCTGGGCCGGCTGCACGGGATGGACGCATCGGCGGCCCGGCGCGCCACCGACGCCCTGCTGGACCGGCTCGGCCTGGCCGAACGCGGCGACGACCTGCTGGAGACCCTGTCCCTGGGCAACCAGCAGCGCGCCCAGGTCGCCGCGGCGCTGGTGCACGACCCGGAGGTGCTCATCCTCGACGAGCCGTTCTCCGGGCTCGACCCGCTGGCCGTGGACACGGTCGTCGCGGTGCTGCGGGAGCGGGCCGCCGCCGGCGTGCCGGTGCTCTTCTCCAGTCACCAGCTCGACGTCGTCGAGCGGCTCTGCGACGACCTGGTGATCATCGCCGACGGCACGATCCGCGCGGCCGGCTCCCGGGAACAACTGCGGGCGACGTACACCGTGCCCCGGTACGAGCTGGTGGTGGCGACCGACGCCGGTTGGCTGCGGGACCAACCGGAGGTGACCCTGGTCGACCTCGACGGGGCGCGGGCCGTGTTCGACCTCGCCCCCGGCGCCGACGAACAGCCGGTGCTGCACGCGGCGCTGGCCCGCGGCCCGGTCCGCGCCTTCCGCCCGGTCACCCCCTCCCTCACCGAGATCTTCCGAGAGGTCACCCAGTGAGCACCACGCAGGCCACCGCCCTGGTCGCCGCCCGGGAGATCCGGGTCAAGCTGCGCGACCGCACCTTCCTGATCAGTACGCTCTTCTTCCTGCTCATCGCCGCCGCGGTGACGGTGCTGCCGCCGCTGCTCTCCGGCGGCCCGGCCAGCGTGGCGGCCACCGAGGCGAGCGCCGGGAAACTGCGGGCGGCCGGGCTCGACGTCCGGGTGGTGGCCGACGACCGGGCAGCCGAGCAGGCGGTCCGCGACGGCGACGTGGACGCCGCGGTCGTTGCCGGCCCCGTCGTGCTGGCCATGGACGAGGCCCCCGACGACGTGGTGTCGGCGTTGAGTACGGCACCGCCGGTGCGGCTGCTCGACCCCGACGCGCTGGACCCGTTGGTGGCCTTCCTGGTGCCGTTCGCCTTCGCCTTTCTCTTCTTCGTGACCTCGCAGACCTTCGGCGTGCAGATCGCGCAGAGCGTGATCGAGGAGAAGCAGACCCGGGTGGTGGAGATCCTGGTGGCGGCGGTGCCGGTCCGAGCGCTGCTGGCCGGCAAGCTGATCGCCGGCACCCTGCTGGCGTTGGGCCAGATCATCCTGGTCGCCCTCGCCGCGGTGGCGGGGATGCGGTTCACCGACACCGGCGGGCTGCTGGAACTGCTCGCCCCGGCGATCGGCTGGTTCCTGCCGTTCTTCCTGTTCGGGTTCGTGCTCGTCGCCGCCATGTGGGTGGCGGCCGGCGCCCTGGTCGCCCGGCTGGAGGACATCGGCGGCGTGTCGACCCCGGTGCAGTTGGCGGTGATGCTGCCGTTCTTCGCGGTGATCTTCTTCAACGACAACCCGGCGGCCATGACCGCGCTGTCGTACCTGCCGTTCTCCGCCCCGACGGCGATGCCGCTGCGCCTGTTCACCGGCGACGCGGCCGGCTGGGAACCGCTGGTGTCACTGGCCGTGCTGCTGGTGACGGCCGGGGCGGTGCTGGCCGCCGGGGCACGGGTCTACGAGGGTTCGCTGCTGCGGACCAACGGCCGCACCTCATTGCGGACCGCCTGGCGTTCCCGGGAGACCGTCGCCTGAGCCGAGCCGGCCGGGCCGCCAAAATCCACTCCATGTCACCGACCTGGCGGTGTCCCGATCACGCGGACACCGCCATGTCGGCGATCCGGAGGCGATCCACCCTGGCGGGATGTCAGGCGGGGACGGTGTCCCAGCCGGCGGGGAGCCTCGGCACCGGCCAGGCCGGGTCGGGCTTCCAGAAGGCCCAGTTCTCGTCCCACCAGCGCTCCCCCGCGTCCAGCAGGGCGGCGATCCGGTCGCCCTCCGCCCGGATGGCGTCGGCCATCCCCGGATAACGCCCCTCCGCCAGGCGCTGGGCGAACATCTCGACGTCCTTCCAGACATACCGGTCCGCGCCCGCGGGCCACCACAGGTCCAGCTCGTGGTCGAGGGTGTCCACCCCGATCGGGGTACGCCGCCACGGGTCCTGGAGGTTGAAGTACCAGCCGGCGAAGGCGCGGTCGGGACCGGTCCAGAACACGTCCACCGAGTGCGCCTCGCCGGGGCGCTGGAGCATCAGCTTGCCGTGACCGGACCACGCGGTGTGCCCGGCGACCTGCCAGGGATGCCGGCCGCAGGGAAAAGAGCCGTGCTCCGGGAAGCCGAACTCGGCCCCCGGCGGCAGGTAGAGGGCGAGCAGGTCGGCGGAGTCCTCGACGCAGATCGTCGGGCAGCCGAACCAGACCTCGCCGCGCAGCACCTCACGCCGGACGACCACGTCGCCGGGCGCGAACCGGTGCCCGGCGACCGCCTGACCAGCGCCGTTTCCCGCGCCACCGCTCAACTGCATCAGCCCAGCCTAATTAGGAGAGGCCCAGGGACCTAGCCGTATGCGGTGCCGGGCGGGAGCGCGTGGGCGCACGGTGGGTAAATCTGTGGTGAGTGCCGGCCGGAAGCAGCCACAGAAGGCTCGCGAGCACCCAGAGGACGAGTCCGGCGATCAACGCCCATGCCCCGTCCGGAAGCCAGATCCGCAAGGCGCGGAGGTCGTAGCCGAAGAAGCCGGGCAACAGCCAGAGCACGGCGCCGACAAGAAGGCACGCTGCGGTGGCCGCGAACCGACGCCTGCGTCCTGCCGGTCGCCACAGCGACAGCACAGCGAGCGCGAGGCCGCATGCCGCGACTGCGGTGAGGATCCACGACAGTGCGCTCAGCACGGCATCGCTGGCCGCTGGTTCTCGGTCTTCGCCTTCGAGGATGCGCCAGATGTCCCCAGCACCCGCGACGAGGGACGGTCCTCGCGCTTCGCTGTAGGCGTTGGTGAGGATGACGATGGCCCTGCCCTGGTCGGGGACGAGGTACACGTGGCTGAAGTAGCCCGGGTTCGCGCCGGTGTGGTGGACGATCGGCTTGCCGTGCAGCTCGGTCACCGACCAGCCGAGGCCGTAGTGGTGTTTGCTCGACTTGACCCATGATTGCTGGGTCTGCTCGCGAATGTCGGCTGGGATGGCGTCGCCGCGCAGTTGCGCGGTCGCGTACGTCCCGAGGTCGGTGAGGGTAGAGGTCACGCTTGCGTACGGCGTACCCGATTCGTCGAAGTCGGGGTCGTGGCGAACCGGCTGGCCCCACCAGAACCGATGTCCCGGGGGTAGGTCCTCGGCGGCTTGCTCGTCCGCCGCCGAGTCGTGCATGCCGAGCGGCTCCAGCAGGTCCGACTTGAGTACGTCGCCGTACGGTCGTCCGGTGATCGACTCGACGATCGCGCCGAGTACAAGGTAATCGGCGGAGGTGTAGGCGTACTCGTCCACGGTTCCGGAATGCTCGAGCGACTCCACGGCTCGCCGGATGGCTCCCGGCTCGTTGTCGTAGCGGTCGGCGGCGGCGATGCCGTCGGCGATGGTGAACCCAGCGGTGTGGGTGAGCAGCTGTCTGATCGTCGGGTCTCCGTCGGGCAGGAAGTCGATGTGGTCGCTGACGTGCTCGTCGAGTGCCAGCTTCCCCTGGCGTTCGAGCTGCATCACGATCGTCGCGGTCATCGACTTGGCGATCGATCCGATCAGGAACGAGGTGTCTTCCGTGATCGGATCGCCGTTTCCATCCACTCCCCGCAGGTGCTTGTGCTCGACACCGTCGGGTCCGATCACGGCTGCGGCGAGACCGGGTAGGTCGTTCTGCTCGGCGTACGCGTTCAGATACTCGTCGACCTGCGTGAACCGACCGGGCTCCGGTCCCGCAACCGCCGGGGCCGGTGCGCCCACCAGGCCGATCGACGCAGCCGTCACGCCGGCCACTAGCTTCAGCTTCACTCACGTCCCCTAAAACCATATGACCATACTGTTATCGAAAACAGTATGATCATACTTTTACTGGCGAGGCAAACGGATAGGCTCAAGGTCATGGCCAGGACTGCCGACCACGACGCTCGACGCGCTCAGATCGTCGCGGGCGTCAAGGCGCTCGCCCTCGAGGTAGGGCTCGGGCATGTGACGATCGCCGGAGTCGCTCGGTCGGCCGGCATCTCGGTCGGTCTCGTACAGCACTACTACTCCTCGAAGGAGGAACTGCTGCTCGACGCGTTCCGCTCCGTGCGTCAGGACATACTCGACCGGATCGACGCCTCGATCGTCCGCGCCGAACGGCGACACGAGCGCATCGAGCTGATGCTGCGTGACGCGCTCGAGCAGTTCCTTCCCCTGAGCCGGCAACGTACGGACGAGACGAACCTCATGCACGCGTTCGCCGGCCTCGCGTTGGAGAACCGTTCCCTGCACCCCGGACTCCGAGACGCGCACTCAGCGCACCAGACCCGGGTCGAGACCGCACTGGAGAACGGCAAGGTATGCGGCGAGGTCGAGGCGGTGACCGACTCCCGCGCAGAGGCCTACGCGTTGCTCGCCCTCACCGACGGCCTCGCCGTCCGACTCCTCACGGCCCCCGGCCGAGCGCAACGCACCTGGGCACGCCAAGCCCTCAGCCGCGAAATATCCCGCCTGTTCCCGGGTGAGTGCCGACACCACGTCGACAAAGCATGACCTCATCAGCTCGGTATGTTCATGTCGCTCGCAGCCAGGCCCGGTGTCGGGGGTGCGGAAAGCCCCGATGGGCACTGTGATTGGCCGGTTCCTGCCGTACGGCCCGCACGACCTGCCAGGCGTCGTCCGGCACGGGCACCCAGGGATACAGGTCGCGCAGCCCTTGCTCGACCCGGTCGTACGCCTTGACATCCGCGATGGCCAGGGTCTCGACGAGCACCGGGTCACAGATGGCGATCAGACCACGGGCGGCCAGGTCAGACCAGTGCGGGTCGACCTGACGACGAACCATGCGGACCAGGGCACTGGTGTCGATCAGGTACTGCACCGGTCAAGTTCGTCGAGCTGCTCGAAGTGGAACACGAACCGGCGTTCCAGCAACATCGTCCCGGCTGGCACGCCGAACATCTGAGCCAGTGCCTTGGTCGCGGGTGCCTCGCGGAACTCCTTGTCCAGGTGTTGTAGGCAGACCATGCCACCTGCTGATCGGCGGTGAACGAGGTGGTCAGCTCACCGGTGCGCACCTGCTCAAGCTCGGCACGGTAACGATCAGACCCGAGGCGACGCACAGGCATCACGGGGCGGGCATACGTGCCCCTGCCCTTCTCGGTGATCACCAGACCCTCCGCGCGCAGCAGAGCAAGCGCTTCCCGGGCGCACGCGCGACCGAGAACTCAGCCATGAGGGTCGACTCGCTGGGCAGTAGAGAGCCAGCAGGTATCGCGCCGGCCATGATGCGGCGGCGCAGTTCGTCGGCCACAATTCGGTACCGGCATGGCTCTCCGTGCGGGGTAGGCACGTCCGTCACCGTACTCCCGATCCGCACCCGCAACAGATCCCGCGCTGCCTGCAACCCCGCCGTCAACGCCCTACGCCCGACCGGATGGCCACGCCATCACCGAAGCCATCCGCCGGGCCAGCCGCACCATGACCCAGACCCTTCACCATCCTCGGACGTGGCACGAGAAAGGGAGAGCCCTCCAAGGGCTCTCCCTTTCGCTATCCGCAACGGCCCTCGATATAGGCTCCGTCGCTGGACAGTTCAGGTTCTCAGCTCAGGGCATCCGCCCGTACGCTCTCGATGAAGGTCTGCCAGGTCTGCGGAGCGAACACCAGGGCCGGCCCCTTAACGTCCTTGCTGTCACGGATGCCGACCACGCCAGGCAGATTGTCCGCCACCTCGACACAATTGCCCTGGCCTCCACTGCGGGTGCTCTTGCGCCAACGGGCGTTAGTCAGGTCATGCATAAGTTTTCTCCTTGATCTCCATTAGCAGTTCCCGAGACTCGTCCTCGGTAAGCGCGTTGCCGGCCAGAGCCGTCCACGCTTCTGCGTAGTTGCGCACCTCTTCGGTACGATCCAGATAGAGGGCTCCGGTCAGCCCTTCTTTGTAAACAGTGGTCGGCTCTGCCGACCTTGCTCCCTTGTTTGGGAATTCCAGAATGACGAAACTGCCGGCCACGGCAAAGTGAGCATGCGTCTTGCTGGACGGCACGACACGGATGCTTACGTTCGGTTCCTGAGTAGCCGCAATGAGCCGTTCCACCTGTCCCGGCATCTCCGGCATTCTCTTGTGAAGCAATCCCTCTTCAATGATGGCCTCCAAGCTTGGTGCCGCCGGAAGGTAGCGACTCAGTATGCGTTGGCGCTCCATCCGTAGGGCAACCTGTTTGCTTATTTCCGCGCTGGCGGTACCGGGCCGACTACGCGCAAGCGTGGCCGCATACTCCGGCGTTTGGAGCAGCCCAGGCACCAATGCGTGCTCGTAGGTGCGGATTCGGCTGGCTGCCGCCTCCAAACCCACGTACAACTCGAACCACCGGGGGATCACCTCACCATAAGCGTGATACCAGCCTTTGCTTTTGGACTCCCTGGCGAGACTGACAAGGACTTCCGTCATGTCAGGTGGAGCGCCATACAGCCGGCACATCTGCTCCACGTCCAGAGCACGGACGGGAGTCTGACCCGACTCGATGCGGTACATCTTGGCGCGCGACCACTCAAGATCAGACGCCGCCGCCTCCAACCCGATGCCGGCCTGCTCCCTGGCCTGCCTCAGCAGCCGGCCAAGTTCACGCCTCGGCACCGTCGATCCCGCCTCGCTCATCGGCACCATCCTCCCTGTCTCATCCTGATGCGGCATCCCGCTTGCCGTGAGACAGCTCTTGCATCATCACACGGAAAGCGCATCTCTCCGCGAACGTCTCGTGTGGAGTGTTGCACGGGGCACCGACTCTGCCGAATCGTGACAGGTAGAGAAGCTGACCGATGATCACGAAAGGGGTCTTATGTATCGGTGGAAGTGGTTTCAGCGTCGCAACGAGCCGGTCGACGTCGTGAGGCGTCCCCGATAGGGGCACCAGGGCAGGGCGTACGGACCGCACCCGGACCGGGCGGCGGGCCGGAACCAACCGACTGTGCTGACGCCGGTCGTGACCCCTGGCGACCTGCGAAGGAACTGCCGTGGGTGACTGCGGCACGGTTCCGGCTCCCCGGTGGCCCCTGATAGGAGTGGGGGACGTCCTGACGGTCCAGCCGTGGGACTACGTGTATGGCGACGTCGTGCTACGGCTCAAGGTCACTCACGTCCCGAGCAACGCGGACCTGCTCTCCCTGGAATGGGTACGCCTGTTCGGCATCGAGCTACGCCCGGACGGAAGCCCGTGGCGGGAGCGGGATGCCCTGATCCGGGTCGGGGCGATACGCGCCAACCCTCCGGCTCGAGACGGCGTGGAGAACGTGGGGCGTCTGCGGTGAAGTTCCACGCCGGGGAACTGTTCTACGTGACGCGTCAGGCGTCACCGCAGTTCGTGAAGCCGCTCTACTTCCGGCTCATCCGCGTTCTCGATCTGGTGGTGGATCTGGCTCGACGGCTACGAGCTGAACGCGGCGGGGGACGCCACCGAGCGACGGGAGATATACGTCCAGCGGGAAGGGCTCAGGAGGCTTCGCGTCATCCCTCGGCAGAACAGGCACCAGAAGGAATCATCGACATGAACGCGACAAAGGCCCTACCTCTGCCCGAGGTAGGGCCTTTTGCACAGGCAACGTCAGCCGACCGCGGCCATGACCTCGTCGGACACGTCGAAGTTCGCGTAGACGTTCTGCACGTCGTCGCTGTCCTCCAGGACGTCGATCAGCTTGAAGATCTTGCGCGCGCCCTCCTCGTCCAGCGGCACGGTGACGCTGGGGATGAGGGAGGACTCGGCGGACTCGTACTCGATGCCGGCGTCCTGCAACGCGGTACGGACGGCGATCAGGTCGCCCGGCTCGGAGACCACCTCGTACGCCTCGCCGAGATCGTTGACCTCCTCGGCGCCGGCGTCCAGGACCGCCATCATCACGTCGTCCTCGGTGGTGCCGGCCTTGGGGACGATCACCACGCCCTTGCGGGAGAACATGTACGACACCGAGCCGGCGTCGGCGAACGATCCGCCGTTGCGGGTCAGCGCGGTGCGCACCTCGGTCGCGGCGCGGTTGCGGTTGTCGGTCAGACACTCGATGAGCAGCGCGACGCCGTTCGGGCCGTACCCCTCGTACATGATGGTCTGGTAGTCGGCGCCGCCGGCCTCCAGGCCGGAGCCCCGCTTGACCGCGCGGTCGATGTTGTCGTTCGGGACCGAGTTCTTCTTGGCCTTCTGGATGGCGTCGAAGAGGGTCGGGTTACCGGCCGGGTCGCCGCCACCGGTCCGCGCCGCCACCTCGACGTTCTTGATCAGCTTGGCGAACATCTTGCCGCGCTTGGCGTCGATGACGGCCTTCTTGTGCTTGGTGGTCGCCCACTTTGAGTGGCCGGACATCTGTTACCTCCGTCGTTACCCGTCGTCCGCGTCGACCGCACCGCACGCGCCCCACTCCCGCCGGCGCACGCGGTGGGCCGGTCAGCTCTGGCGGAAGCCGTGGCGGGCAGAAGGCCTGCCGAATCTCGGCAATCCTACCGATGTCCCGCCGACGGCTGTCACGCACCGCACGTGGCCGCCGGGCCCCGGCTGACCGTACCGGGCAGACGGGACGAATGCCCGGCCGGCAGCCGTACGCCAGAGAGCCGCACGGCGGCGACGGCTTTTGCCGCGGCGCGGACCAGATGCTCAGGCCGCGGCGCGGACCAGGTCCACGAACCAGCGGTGCAGCCGCAGGTCGCCGGTGAGTTCCGGGTGGAACGAGGTGGCCACCAGGTTGCCCTGCCGGACCGCGACGATCCGGCCGGCGGCCGGGCCGTCGTCGACCCGGCCGAGCACCTCGACGCCGTCGCCGACCCGCTCCACCCACGGCGCCCGGATGAACACCGCGTGGAACGGCTCCCCCTCGACCCCCGCGACGCGCACCGGGGCCTCGAACGAGTCGACCTGCCGGCCGAATGCGTTGCGCCGCACCGTCATCTCGATGCCGGCGAAGCCGCGCTGGTCGGGCCGGCCGTCCAGAACCTGGGCAGCCAGCATGATCATGCCGGCGCAGGACCCGTAGACCGGCATGCCGCCGGCGATCCGCTTGTCGATCGGCTCGCGCATCTCGAAGATGTCGGCGAGCTTGCTGATGGTGGTGGACTCCCCGCCGGGAATCACCAGCCCGTCGACCGCGTCCAGCTCCGCCGGCCGACGCACCGGGCGGGCGTCCGCCCCGGCGCCGGCCAGGGCCGCGACGTGCTCGCGGACGTCACCCTGGAGGGCGAGCACCCCGATGACGGGCGTGTCGCTCATCGCGTCGTGACTCCTTCGTCGTGTCGTCGTCCCGCCACCTGAACCCGGCGGCGGGCGCGGGGCACGCCGGTGACGCGCCCCGCCGGACTCACCAGCCGCGCTCGGCCAGCCGGTGCGGCTGCGCGATCTCGTCGACGTTGATGCCGACCATCGCCTCACCCAGGCCCCGGGAGACCTTGGCCAGCACGTCCGGGTCGTCGTGGAAGGTGGTGGCCTTGACGATCGCGGCGGCGCGCTGGGCCGGGTTGCCGGACTTGAAGATGCCGGAGCCGACGAAGACGCCCTCGGCGCCGAGCTGCATCATCATCGCCGCGTCAGCCGGGGTGGCGATGCCGCCGGCGGTGAACAGCACCACCGGCAGCTTGCCGGTCTCGGCCACCTCCTTGACCAGCTCGTACGGCGCCTGAAGCTCCTTGGCCGCGACGAACAGCTCGTCGGTCGGCAGCGACTGCAGCCGGCGGATCTCCTGCCGGATGCTGCGCATGTGGGTGGTGGCGTTGGAGACGTCACCGGTGCCGGCCTCGCCCTTGGAACGGATCATGGCGGCCCCCTCGGTGATCCGGCGCAGCGCCTCGCCGAGGTTGGTCGCGCCGCAGACGAAGGGGACCGTGTACGCCCACTTGTCGATGTGGTTGGCGTAGTCGGCGGGGGTCAGCACCTCGGACTCGTCGATGTAGTCGACGCCGAGTGACTGGAGGATCTGCGCCTCGACGAAGTGGCCGATGCGCACCTTGGCCATGACCGGGATGGAGACGGCCTCGATGATGCCGTCGATCATGTCCGGGTCGCTCATCCGGGACACGCCGCCCTGCGCGCGGATGTCGGCGGGCACGCGCTCCAGCGCCATGACGGCGACCGCGCCGGCGTCCTCAGCGATCTTGGCCTGCTCGGGGGTGACCACGTCCATGATCACGCCGCCCTTGAGCATCTCGGCCATGCCGCGCTTGACGCGGGCGGTGCCGACGACCGGAGTGGCGCTGTTGTTCGGGGAGGTGGTTTCGGGCACGGGTCATCGCTCCTCGGACGTGCTCGGGGGTGGCTACGACTGATGCTACGTCGGGGTCAACGCCGGCCCGACAGCCAATCAGGCCCACGGTGGCCTGCACTGTGGCCGTCATCACCCGCGCCGCGCAGACCGACCGCGGCGGAACGGTCATCCGGGACGACCAGGCACACCGTGCCCCTCACCCCGTGGGCGCCTCGCCGGGAACGGTGAGGGTGGGGTCGTCGACGTCGAAGTAGCGCGGCCACTCGTGCCCCCGGCCCATCCGCAACAACCGCACCAGCGGCCTGCTGCGGGCAGCCCGGGCGTCCCGGACCAGATCGGTGTGCACCTGCCGGGCCAGCGCCAGCCGCCGGCTCGCGGCGATCACCGCCTCGCAGGCCGGGTCGGCGGGATCCAGCTCCACCGCGCGCAACTGCCGGGTGAGGTCGTTCTCGGCGGCCTCGCGCTCCTCCGGGGCGGCATCCAGGGCGATCCGCGCCGCCGCGTACAGCTCGACGCCGTAGCGCTGCTCCGCCAGCACCGCGGCGGCTGCCGCGCGGCGCAGCAGGTGGGCGTCGAGCGCCCGGGCCGCCGACTCGGCCCGCGCGTGCAGCCGCTGCACCCGGCCGGCCGTCCAGGCCAGGTACGCGGCGACCAGCGCGACCAGGACCGCGGCGCCCAGCACCCACCACGCCGTCGAGTTCACACCGCGCCGCCCAGTCCGGCCCACTCCTGGTCGATGACCCGGCCGTCGGTTGCCTCGATGGCGGCGGCGTACACCTCCACGACCCGCCGCGCGACCATCGGCCAGTCGTAGTGGGCGACCACCTGGTCGCCGCAGGCGGTCAACGCCGCCCGCTGGTCGGCGTCGTCGAGCAGCTCAACCAGGGCGTCCCGCAGCGCCGCCGGATCGCCCGTCGCGAAGAGCCGGCCGGCCCGCCCCCCGTCCAGCACGCGGCGGAACGCGTCGAGGTCACTGGCGACCACGGTGGTGCCCGCCGCCAGAGCCTCGGTGAGGATCATCCCGAAGGACTCCCCGCCCGTGTTCGGCGCGACGTACAGGTGCAGGCTGCGCAGCATCCGGGTCTTGTCGGCCTCGGAGACCATGCCGAGGAAGGTGACCCGATCGCGCAGCTCGGCCGGGAACCGGCCGAAAAGGTCGTCGGGCTCGCCCGGGCCCGCCACCAGCAGCCGCAGCCCCGGCCGGTACGGCGCCAGCGCCACGAACGCGTCCCGCAGGATCGGGAAACCCTTGCGGGGCTCGGTGAACCGGCCGAGAAAACCGATCGTGCCGCCGCTGCCCGGCACGCACTCCCCCGGCCAGCCCGGCAGCGGCGGCACCCCGGCGAACTTGGCCACGGCCACCCCGTTGGGGATCTCCACCGCACCGCCGTCCATGTGCTCGACCTGCACCTTGCGGGCCAGCGCGCTGACCGCGATGCGGGCGGTGATGCGCTCCAGCACGATCTGCAGGACGCCCTGCGCTGCGGCCAGCACCCGGGACCGGGTCATCGCGGTGTGGAAGGTCGCCACCACCGGGCCCCGGGCGGAGAGCACGGCGAGCATCGACAGGCTCAACGTCAGCGGCTCGTGCACGTGCAGCACGTCGAAGTCGCCCCGAGTGATCCACCGGCGTACCCGGGCGGTGGAGACCGGGCCGAAGGCGATCCGGGCAACCGAGCCGTTGTACGGCAGCGGCACCGCCCGTCCCGCCGACACCACGTACGGCGGCAGCGGGGAGTCCTCGTCGGCCGGCGCGAGCACACTCACCTCGTGGCCGAGCCCGATCAGCGCCTCGGCGAGATCCATGACATGGTTCTGCACCCCGCCGGGGACGTCGAAGGAGTACGGGCACACGATGCCGATCCGCACGCGTCAACGCCTCTCGTTCACGACTGCGGGGCTCCGCTGCGCTGCGCTCCTCGCGCTCACTGGGCCTTCCCGTCAGGTCTGTCCGGTGGCCGGGCGGGCGGCGACGTCTCGCCGCCCGTGCCCCGCTGGTCCAGCCACATCCGCTGCAACATGTGCCAGTCTTCCGGATGCCGGGCGATACCCGCCGCCAGACTGTCGGCAATTCGCTGGGTCAGCACGCGGACCCGCTCGTCCAGCGGCGCGGAACCCGGGTCGGGCAGCGGCAGCGGGCCCTCGATCGAGGCGCACGCGGTGTCCGGCTCGAACCACAGCGAGGCGACGTAGAGCGGAGCGCCGGTGCGGATGGCCAGCAGCGCCGGGCCCCCCGGCATCCTGGTCCGCCCACCGAAGAAGTCGACCTCGACGCCCCGGGCCGAGAGGTCCCGGTCGGCCAGCAACGGCACCACCGCGCCGGCGCGCAGCCGGTCCACCAGCACGTCGAAGGCGGGACGCGGGCCGCCGCTGGTCGGCAGGATCTCCATGCCCAGCCCCTGCCGGAAGGCGAGGAACCGCTCGTAGAGGCCCTCGGGCCGCAGCCGCTCGGCGACGGTGGTGATCGGCCAGCCGGTGGCGGCCACCCAGGCGCCGGCCGCGTCCCAGTTGCCCGCGTGCGGCAGCGCCACCACCGCGCCCCGACCGGCGGCCACGTCGTCGGCGAGCCGGTCGGTGCCCTCCGGGTCCAGCCGGAACCCGGCGAGGATCTCGTCGCGGGTCAGCGCGGGCAGCCGGAACGCTTCCATCCAGTACCGGGCGTACGAGCGCAGGCCACGCCGGACCAGGTCGTCCAGCTCGGCCTCGGGCAGCTCCGGGCCGACCACCCGGCGCAGGTTGGCGCGCAGTCGGGCCGTACCCCCGCCGCCGGCGCGGTAGGCGCGGTCGGCGCCCGCCCGGAACACCGCGGCCACGACGGACCGGGGCAACGCGCGGACCAGGCGCCAGCCGGCGACGTAGCCGAGCTCGGTGAGATTCACTCCTGGCCGACCCGCTGGGCCAGCCGGTACACGTGGACCATCCGCTGGCCGACCGTGAAGATCGAGACCGCGGCGAGCAGCCAGAGCGCGACCTCCAGGGCCCGGTCGACGCCGAGGCCGGTGAGCAAACCGCCCACCCCGACGATGAGCAGCCGTTCGGTGCGCTCGGCGATACCCACGTCGCACGTCATGCCGAGGCCCTCGGCGCGGGCCTTGACGTAGGAGACCAGGCCACCGGCTGCCAGGCAGAGCAGCGCGGCGGCCACCCCCGAGTGGTTGCCCTCGGTGGCCAGCCAGTACGCGACCGCGCCGAACACGGCGCTGTCGGCGATGCGGTCCATCGACGAGTCGAGGAACGCGCCGAACCGGGTGGAGCCACCGCTCATCCGGGCCATCGTCCCGTCGAGCAGGTCGGTGAGCGCGAAGACCGTGACGATCAGGGCACCGGCGACCAGCTCACCCCGGGCGCCGAAGCCGAGCGCGCCGACGAGCACACCGACGGTGCCGGTCACGGTGACCACGTTGGGGGACACGCCCACGCGGAGCAGGCCGCGCGCGACCGGCTCCACGACTCGGGTCATCCCCGCGCGGGCCGTCACTTGGAAGATCTTCGCCATGGCGATCCCACGATAACGGCCGGCAGCAGGCCGCGATACGGCCGGTCGTCCGACCCGCGTGGCACAGGCTTGTGTCGGGTCGGCAACGGGTGTGAGATCGGGTGTGGGGGTGAGCCACCTCACCGACCGCACCGGCTGAAGATTCGTCGTCGGGCAGAGCACCGGAGGATATCGCCGCGGCGCCCGCCACGGGCCCGTTTCCCGTCGTGCGCGGCGGTCGCCACCAACCACCGTGAGGGAGGTGCGCCGCGATGGCGCAGAAGAACCAGGAGAAGGGTGTCACCGGCGGCGCGCCGGTGGTGACCGAGCCCGGCAGGGTTCGCAACGTGGTGCTCGTGGGGCACTCCGGGGCGGGTAAGACGACCCTGGTCGAGGCGCTGCTGGCGGCCAGCGGCACGATCGGCCGCGCCGGCACGATCACCGACGGCACGACGGTCTGCGACCACGATCCGGCGGCGGTCCGCCAGCAGCGCTCGGTGAGCCTGGCCTGCGCCCCGCTGGTCCACTCCGGCGTGAAGGTCAACCTCCTGGACACCCCGGGATACGGCGACTTCGTCGGCGAGCTGCGCGCCGGCCTGCGCGCCGCCGACGCCGCGCTCTTCGTGGTCTCCGCCGTCGACGGCATGGACCTGTCCACCGCCGCCCTGTGGGAGGAGTGTGCGGCGGTCGACATGCCGCGCGCCGTGGCGGTCTCCCGGTTGGACCACCCGCGCGCGGACTTCGACGAGGCGGTGGCGCTGTGCCAGCGGGTCTTCGGCGACAACGTGCTGCCGCTCCACCTACCGATGCTGGGCGACGACGGCGAGTCGGTGGCCGGCCTGATGGGGCTGGTCACCCGGCGGGTCTTCGACTACTCCGGGGGCCTGCCCGCCACGGTGCGCGAACCGGACCCGGAGCACCTGCCGGCCATTGTGGAGGCCCGCAACGAGCTGATCGAGGGGATCATCGCCGAGAGCGAGGACGAGACCCTCATGGACCGCTACCTCGACGGCGAGGAGATCGACACCGAGGTGCTGATCACCGACCTGGAGAAGGCCGTCGCCCGGGGTCACTTCTACCCGGTGGTGCCGGTCTGCGCCCAGACCGGCGTCGGCCTCGACGTGCTGCTCGACGGCCTGGTCGCCGCCTTCCCGTCACCGCTGGAGCACCAGCTGCCGCCGGTCACCGGCGTCGACGGCTCCCCGCGCCCGCCACTGGCCTGCGACCCGGACGGCCCGCTGGTCGCCGAGGTCGTCAAGACCACCGTCGACCGGCACGTCGGCCGGGTCTCCCTGGTCCGGGTCTTCTCCGGCACGCTCCGCCCCGATCAGGTGGTGCACGTCTCGGGGCACGGCATGGCCGAACGGGGGCACCCCGACCACGACGCCGACGAGCGGGTCGGGCACGTCTACAGCCCGCTCGGGGCGACGCTGCGGGAGGTGCCGGCGGCCGTCGCGGGCGACATCTGCGCGATCACCAAGTCGGGCAGCGCGGAGACCGGCGACACCTTCTCCGCCAAGGACGATCCGCTGCTGGTCGCCCCGTGGGAGATGCCCGAACCGCTGCTGCCGGTGGCGGTCGTGGCCCGCAGCCGGGCCGACGAGGACGCCCTGGCCCGCAACCTGGGCCGGCTGGTGGCCGGCGACCCGACCCTGCGCCTGGAACGCAACCCGGAGACCCGCCAGCTGGTGCTCTGGTGCATGGGCGAGGCGCACGCCGACGTCGTGCTGGACCGGCTGCGTACCGGCGGGGTGGAGCTGGACACCGAGCCGGTACGGGTGGCGCTGCGCGAGACCCTCACGGTCGCCGCCACCGGGCACGGCCGGCACGTCAAGCAGTCCGGCGGCCACGGCCAGTACGCCGTCTGCGACATCGAGGTGACGCCGCTGTCGCGCGGCGCCGGCTTCGAGTTCGTCGACCGGGTGGTCGGCGGGGCCGTCCCGCACCAGTACATCCCGTCGGTGGAGAAGGGCGTGCGGGCGCAGATGGAACGCGGCCTGGTCGCCGGTTACCCGCTGGTAGACCTGCGGGTGACCCTCGTCGACGGCAAGGCGCACAGTGTCGACTCCTCCGACGCGGCCTTCCAGACCGCGGGCGCGCTGGCCCTGCGCGACGCCGCCGAGCGGGGGCAGCCGACGCTGCTGGAGCCGGTGGACGAGGTGGTCGTCCGGGTGCCCGACGGCTCGGTCGGCGCGGTGCTGGGCGACCTGTCCGGCCGGCGCGGCCGGGTGCTCGGCACCGAACCGGACCCGGACACCGAGGGGCGCACCCTGATCCGCGCCGAGGTGCCCGCCACCGAACTGCTCCGCTACGCCATCGAACTGCGCTCGATCACCTCCGGGACCGGCACCTTCCGCCGCGCCTTCGTCCGGTACGACCCGATGCCCACCCACCTGGCCGAGCAGATCCGCAAGGAGCACACCACCCGCGCCTGACCCGCCGCGGCCGGTCGACGCCGGGCGTGGGCGACACGACTCACGGGCGGACGGCGGGAACCGGCGGCATCGGCCAGTACGGACGGTCGGCGTCGCGCAGGGCCGCCGCGCGCAACCCCGCGAGTTGCCGCTCCACCTCGACGAAGTGGTCCGGGGCGAGCGGGCCGAGCCGCAACGCGGCGGCGTTCTCCTCGACCTGCGCGACGGTCCGGCAGCCGGGGATCGGGACAGTCCGGCCGCTGCGCGCCCAGAGCCAGCCCAGCGCCCCCTGGGCCAGGGTCCGACCGTCGGCGGTGAGCGCGCCGCGCACCGCCCTGACCCGGCGCAGCCACTCCGGCGCCGGCCGGCCGCCCCGGAACCACTCCAGCCAGGTCGGGGCAAGGCCGCGCACGTCGTCGCGGGGCAACGTCGACTCGGTGGTGTACTTGCCGGTGAGCAGCCCCATGCCGAGCGGCCCTCGGTTGACGCTCGCCAGGTCGTGCTTGTCGCAGACCGCCAGCATGGTCGGAGTGTCCCGGAGCACCGACAGGTCGTGCTGCACGGCGGTGGCGCGCGGCGCCGCCTCGGCGAACGCCCCGGCCCAGTCTGCCCGGTCGGTGCTCCAGCCGTACGACCGGATCAGCCCCTCGGTCACCAGGTCCTCACACGTGCCGACCAACGCCTCCACCCGAACCAGCGGCAGATCACCCAGGTGCAGCTGGTACAGGTCGATCCGGTCGGTGTCCAGCCGGCGCAGCGAGTCGACCACCGCCCGGCGCAGGTACGCCGGTGAGGCGTCCTCACCGGTGGCCTGCCGGCTCCGCTCGTCGAAGGTGTACCCCCACTTCGTGGCGATCACCGCCTCGTCGCGCCGGCCCGCCAACGCCCAGCCGAGAACTCGCTCGCCGTGCCCGGCCCCGTACGCGTCGGCGGTGTCGAAAAGCGTCACCCCGAGGTCGAGGGCGCGGCGGACCGCCCGCACCGACTCCTCGTCGTCGACCCGACCCCAGCCCAACGGGCGGGTGCCCTCCGCCCAGGGGCCGCCGATCGCCCAGCACCCCATGCCGAGCGCGCTGACCTCGATGCCGCTGCGGCCCAACGTCCGCGTCGCAACTGCCACCGTCGAATCCTGCCATCCTCCGGACCCACAGGGGCAAGAACGTCACCGAGCGTGCAAACGGCCATATGCCACGGTGAGCGGAGAACCCGGGTGATCCAGGCCGCACCCTGACCGGAGGGCCGGGCGGCGGGGCGACGCCGCCCCACCGCACCCCGGCACCCCCGCCGGGCCGACATGCGCGTCCGTCAGGACCGCGCCGACGGTTCGGCCGCCGGCGACACAGCTCAGCGAGGAACGGCGTACGCCAGTGGCACCGGTGTCGGCTGCCCCGGCCAGGTCCCGGCCAGGGTGGCGGCGCCTGGCCGCACGGCGCCAGCACCGAGCCGGCGAACGACGGCCAGCTCGACGGTATCGGTGACGATCAGCGTCGGGTCGCTGTCCGTCACCCGCAGCGGCCCGGCCACGGTGGGCGGGTCTGTCCGGTCGGCGGCGCTGCTGGTGATCTCCATGTTCGGTGCGCGGTACTCTCGCACGCCGTCGACCTCGAAGAACTCCTGTGCCTGCGCGGCGCCGCCGAGGATCGCGGCGGTCAGGACCACCGGGTAGACCGGGTCGCCGCAGGCGTCGTACACCCAGCGCGGGCCGAGCACGGAGTGGTGGACGGTGCCGACCAGTCGGTCGTCGGCGCCATCCAGCGGCGCACCGCGGTAGGTGAGCGGGACCTGGTGCACCGAGCCGTCGCCGACCCGGACCAGCAGCGTCTCGACGCCGACCGCGCCAGCCGGGTCGTCGAACCGGTACGCCGCCACTCGGGTCACCTCGGCCGGTGGTCCGCTGTCGAACCAGCCCTGCCCGGGTAACCAGGCCGCCAGGAGTTCGAGTTTGCTGGGACGCAGTTCCGCGCGATGCAACAGGGCCATGCCCAAGATCGTAGAGGTGTCCTTGCGGCGCAGACCCGGAGGTCGGGCCAGGCCCAGCCGCTTCGGCCCACGCGACCGACCGTCCCGCCACGAAGTGGCCACCCCGGCGCAGGCCGGCGGCGGCGGTGGTCTCGCTGGCCTGTGCCGGGGCGACCACCAGGCAGCCGTGGTCCGTCACCGCCCCGGTCAGGCTGGCCAGGACCCGGCGAGGAGGTGGCGGGTGTCGGTGAGCAGTTGCGGCAGGACCTTCGTCCGGCCGATCACCGGCATGAAGTTGGCGTCGCCGCCCCACCGCGGCACCACGTGCTGGTGCAGGTGCGCGGCGATGCCGGCGCCGGCCACGCCGCCCTGGTTCATGCCCAGGTTGAACCCGTGCGCGTTGCTCACCTTCCGGATCACCCGCATCGCCGTCTGGGTGAACACCGCCAGTTCGCCGGTCTCCTCGGCGTCCAGGTCGGTGTAGTCGGCGACGTGTCGGTACGGACAGACCAACAGATGACCCGGGTTGTACGGGTAGAGATTGAGCACCGCGAAGACGTGCGCGCCCCGCGCGACGACCAGGCTGCGCTCGACGGGCAGGCCGGGGGCGAGGCAGAACGGGCAGCCGGCAGCCTTCTCGTAGCCACCTGCGGGGCGGTCCTCGCCCGAGACGTAGGTCATCCGGTGCGGCGTCCAGAGTCGCTCCAACCCGTCCGCCAGGCCGACGTCTCCGGTGGTGCTCCCGCCGTCGTCAGAGTGCCGCGCCGCCCCAGTCACACGCCGATCCTACGGTCACCGCACCGGGTTCCAGCCAGCCGCACCGGCCAGGCGCCGGAGGTGAGCCGGGCGGCATCCCGCGCGGTCAGCTGCGGGCGGTCCGAGGCCGGTTCCCGGGTCGAGACTCCGCCCCTGAGGCGACATGTGGTGCCGCAGGTCGAAACGAACCAGGTAGCGGACCGCCGGCGGGGCCGGCGGTCCGGGGTGGGTCAGTTCGCCACGGCGGACGGACCGGAGTTGGTCCGCGAGCGGACCACGTCCAGCACGTGCGTGACCGCCTCGGCGATCGGCACACCGTTGCGTTGCGAACCGTCGCGGTAGCGGAAGGAGACGGTGCCGGCGGCCACGTCGTCGTCACCGGCGATCACCATGAAGGGGATCTTCTGCTGCTGCGCGCTGCGGATCTTCTTCTGCATCCGGTCGTCTCCGGCGTCCACCTGGGCCCGGATGCCCTCGGCGCGCAGCGCCGCGACGAAGCCGTGCAGGTATTCGGTGTGGTCCTCACGGATCGGGATGCCGATCACCTGCACCGGGGCCAGCCACGCCGGGAACGCCCCCGCGTAGTGCTCGGTGAGCACACCGACGAAACGCTCGATCGACCCGAACTTGGCACAGTGGATCATGACCGGCTGCTGCCGGGTGCCGTCGGCCGCCTGGTACTCCAGCCCGAAGCCCTTGGGCTGGTTGAAGTCGTACTGGATGGTGGACATCTGCCAGGTGCGGCCGATCGCGTCCTTGGCCTGCACCGAGATCTTCGGCCCGTAGAAGGCCGCGCCGCCCGGGTCGGGCACCAGGTCCAGCCCGGTCTCGCGCGCACACTGCTCCAGCACCGCCGTCGCCGTCGCCCAGTCCTCCTCGGTGCCGACGAACTTCTCCGGCTTGGACTCGTCGCGGGTCGACAACTCCAGGTAGAAGTCGTCGATGCCGAAGTCCTTCAGCAGGCCGAGCACGAAGTTCAGCAGGTGCTTGACCTCGGCCGGTGCCTGCTCCCTGGTGCAGTACGAGTGCGAGTCATCCTGCGTGAAGCCACGCACCCGGGTGAGTCCGTGGATGACGCCGGACTTCTCGTACCGGTACACCGAGCCGAACTCGAACAGCCGCATCGGCAGCTCACGGTAGGACCGCCCGCGCGAGCGGTAGATCAGGTTGTGCATCGGGCAGTTCATCGCCTTGAGGTAATAGTCCGCGCCCTCGAACTCGATGGGCGGGAACATCCCGTCGGCGTAGTACGGCAGGTGGCCCGAGGTGTGGAAGAGCCATTCCTTCGAGATGTGCGGAGTCCCGACGTACTGGAAGCCCTCTTCGATGTGGCGGGCGCGGACGTAGTCCTCCATCTCACGCTTGATCACGCCACCCTTGGGGTGGAAGACCGGCAGGCCCGAGCCGATCTCGTCGGGGAAGCTGAACAGGTCCAGGTCCGCGCCCAGCTTGCGGTGGTCGCGCCGGGCGGCCTCCTCCAGCAGTTTCAGGTACGCCTTGAGTTCGTCGCGGGTCGGCCAGGCGGTGCCGTACACCCGCTGCAACTGGGGGTTACGCTCCGAGCCGCGCCAGTAGGCGGCGGCCGATCGCATCAGCTTGAACGCGCCGATCAGCCGGGTGTTCGGCAGATGCGGGCCCCGGCAGAGATCCGACCAGCAGACCTTGTCCTCGTTCGCGGCGAGGTTGTCGTAGATGGTCAGCTCGCCGCCGCCCACCTCCATCACCTCGGAGGAGTCCAGCCCTTCGCCCTTGATGTCGATCAGTTCCAGCTTGAACGGCTCGGCGGCCAGTTCGGCCTTCGCCTCGTCGAGGCTGCCGAAGCGTCGGCGGCGGAACCGCTGGCCGGCCTTGACGATCTCCTGCATCCGCTTCTCGAGCCTGGCCAGGTCGTCGGGCTGGAACGGCTTGTCGACGGCGAAGTCGTAGTAGAAGCCGTTCTCGATCGGCGGGCCGATGCCGAGCCTGGCCTCCGGGAAGACGTCCTGCACGGCCTGGGCGAGCACGTGCGCGGTCGAGTGGCGCAACACGTCGAGGCCGTCCGGCGTGTCGATGGCGACCGGCTCGACCTCGGTTTCCGCTGCCGGCGACCAGTCCAGGTCACGCAGCTGGCCCTGCGCGTCGCGGACCACCACGATCGCCTTCGGCCCGGTGGTGGGCAGCCCGGCCGCGGCCACCGCGTCGGCCGCCGTCGTCCCGGCGGCGACGACGACGGGGTCGGCCACTGCGGGGGTACGAGGTGCGGACACGGTGACTCCTCAACTGCAGACGGTAAGGGTGCGCCGGTTGCCGGCTCCTGCGATGCTATCGGTCGCCCCGCTCCGCCCGGTCGCCGGGAAAGGACGACGTCGTCGGGCCCGCGTTGAACCTTTTCGGTCTCCCGTCCGAACTACCGGGTGTGGCCGGAGCCGGTACCGGCCTCGTGGACACGGAATGGGGGCACCGATGACGACGACCCGCGGCGGAAGCCGTCGGCACCGGACCGGGCTCGTGCTGGCCGTGGCGGTGGCCGGCGTGCTGGCCTGGCCGGCAGCGGCACTGGCGGCGGAGGTGACGACCACGCCAACCCAGGCGACGCAGGGCGACGCGGTGACATTGCACCTGGTGGTTCCGGAGGAGCGGCCGGGCGCGCGCACCGAGAAGATCGAGTTCAGGCTGCCGGAGGCCACCCCGATCGGCGAGGTGTACCCGCTGTCGGTGGACGGCTGGGCCCCGCTGATCAACTTCCGGAACCTGGACCAGCCGGTGGCCGGCATCCATGCCCCCGGCGTCACCCAGGTGACCGCGGCGGTGACGTGGACCCGGGCCGCCGGGAAGCCCGTGCCGGGCCCGGCCCGACTCTCGCTGGCCATGGGCCCGCTGCCGCAGGTCGACCGGATGAGCTTCGAGCTGGTCCAGACGTACTCGGACGGCACGGTGGTGCGCTGGGCCGACCCGGCCGGCGGCGCTCACCCCGCCCCGACGCTGGCACTGGTGCCGCCGGCCCCCGGCGCGGCGGTCGGCCACGACCACGGCGGTGCCGCGCCCGTGGTCGCGGACACCGGCCAGGGTGGGGTGGCCGCCCTCCCGCCGGCTGCCGACGACGGTGGGCCGAGCGCCGACGTGCTGCTCGGCGGCGGCCTGCTGATCGGTCTCGGCGGCGGCGCGCTGATCGGCTGGATGGTGAGCCGCGCCCGGCACCGCGCCGAGCCGGACGACGACGAGCCCCAGGACGAGCCGTCGACCGGGCAGCCCGCCGGTGGACAGCCGGCCGTGGACGTCCGGCCGATGGCCGAGCCGGTGGGTTCCCGCTGAGGTCAGCGCACCCACCCCGGCAGCGGCTCCCGGGCCGCCAGCCAGCCGCCGGGCACCCCGCCCGGGGTGCCCACCCCGGCGTACGCGGCGACCACCGCTCCGGCGATCGCGGCGGTGGTGTCGACGTCCCCGCCGGCCTCGACGCAGGCCCGGACCGCGGCCGGATAATCCGACAGGTGGGTGGCGGCAACCCAGAGGGTGAAGGCCACGGTGTCCTGGGCGG
The DNA here is from genome assembly GCF_004348675.1 of Micromonospora sp. KC606. Lineage (GTDB taxonomy): Bacteria > Actinomycetota > Actinomycetes > Mycobacteriales > Micromonosporaceae > Micromonospora. Next base: position 53,183 of record NZ_SMKN01000007.1, read on the forward strand.
TGACCCGGGAGCCGTTGCCGAGTGCCGCCACCGCCTCCGGCACCGGCCGGCCGAGCAGGGTGGCGGCCCGCCGTACCCCGGCGGCGACCGCGCCGGCGGGGTCGAGCGCGCCGGTGACGGCGGCCAGCAACCGGGCCGGGTCGGGTCGGTCGCCGTCGAGCCGCGCGCGGGCGGCGAGCGAGGCGGCGACGGCCACCGCGATCGCCCCGGCGACCCCCTCCGGGTGGGCGTGGGTTACCTCGGCGCTGACCCGGGCCTGAGCGGCGGCCCGGGCGGTGGAGTCGGCGAACCAGGCGCCGAGCGGCCCGACCCGCATCGCCGCCCCGTTGCCGCAGGAGCCCTGTCCGTCGAAGGCCGAGGCGGCGGCCACCGGCCAGGGCGTGCCGGTGCGGATCAGGCGCAGGATCGCCACCGCACCGGGCCCGTAGCCGCGGTACGGCTCGCACCGCTCGGCGAAGGCGAGCGCCAGCCGGTCCTGGTCGACGCCGCCGTGGGCGGCGAGTTCGGCCAGCACGGAGCAGGCCATCTCGGTGTCGTCGGTCCACTGCCAGGGTGGCGGGGGGAGCCGGTCGGCGGCCAGGTCCGCCGCGTGCCGGCCGGGCACGAAGAACTGCGAACCGAGGGCGTCGCCCACGGAGAGGCCGGCCAGGCTGTCCCGGGCCAGGGCCAGCCGGGCGTCAGGGAACAGGGTGAACGCCATCGTCGTGCCAGCTTGCCTGGTTCGGAGGAACGTCGCAACGTGATCAACTTGCCACCGGCAGTACGGTGCTGACGTGGCAACCGTGCTCCTGGTCGAAGACGACCACGTCGTCCGCGGCGCGATGTTGCGCTCCCTGACCGAGCGGGGGCACGCGGTGCACGCCGTCGGCACGGCGTTGGACGCGTTGCGCCGGGTCGCCGCCGAGGCCCCCGATCTCGTCGTGCTCGACCTGGGCCTGCCCGACCTGGACGGCTCGGACGCACTGCGGATGCTGCGCGGCATCACCGACGTGCCGGTCATCATCGCCACCGCCCGCGACGACGAGCAGTCGGTGGTCCGACTGTTGCGCGCTGGCGCGGACGACTACATGGTCAAGCCCTTCACCGGCGCCCACCTGGACGCCCGGATCACCACGGTGCTGCGCCGGGCCGGTCGGGCCAGCCGGGCGGTCCCGCCGGCGGCGCACACCGTCGGTGGCCTGCGGGTGGACGTGGGCGAGCGCAGCGCGGTACTCGACGGGGAGCCGCTGGCGCTGACCCGCAAGGAGTTCGACCTGCTGGCGTATCTCGCCGCACGACCCGGCCGGGTAGTGTCCCGACGGGAGCTCTTGGAGGAGGTATGGCGGCAGCCGTCGGTCGGCGAGGACCAGACCATCGACGTTCACCTGTACTGGCTGCGCCGAAAGATGGGCGAGTCCGCGGCGAAGCCCCGCTACCTGCGCACCGTGCGGGGGGTGGGCTTCCGGCTGGTGGCCCCGGACTGAGGCTGGCGCTGGCGTACCTCACCGCCGGCATGTGCGCGCTGGTCGCGCTCGCCTTCCTGGTGCCCCTCGGGCTGACCCTGCGCGACGGGGTCCGCGACGCGGCGCTGGCCGACGCGGCGCGGCGCGGCGCGCTGGTCACCGGGGCGCTCGCGGTGAGCACCGAGCCGGCGGAGGTGCGCCGGGCCGTGGAGGCCACCGGCGACGACCCGGCCACCCGGCCGGTGGTGTACGGGCTGGGCGGCGTGCAGCCGGCCGGCCGCGCCGCCGAGGACGACCTGGACCGGGCCCGGACCCAGCGGCGGTCGGTGGTCACCGACGTCGACGGCGGCGTGCTCCGGCTCGATCCGGTGGTGCTCGACGACCGGATCGCCGTGGTGGAGACCTTCGTCCCCGAGGCCGAGTTGAGCGAGGGTGTCGGCGGCACGTGGCTGCTGCTGGCCGCGGTCGCCGTGGCGCTGGTCGGCGCGGCGGTGATCGTGGTGGACCGGGTCGCGGCGCGGGCGGTCGACGCCACGAAGGGGCTGGTCCTGGCGGCCATGGCGGTCGGCGACGGCGACCTGGGTGTCCGGCTGGAGCCCAGCGGCCCCCGGGAACTGGCCGAGGCGGGGTACGCCTTCAACCGGATGGCGGACCGGCTGGACGCCGCCCGCACCGACGAGCGGGAGCTTGTGGCGGACCTGTCGCACCGGCTGCGCACCCCGCTGACCGTGCTGCGGCTGGACGCCGAGGGGCTGGACTCGGACGACACCGGCGTCGGCGCGTTCAGCCCGGCGGAGCTGGACCGGCGGCGGACGATCCGGCGGATCCGGCAGGCGATCGTCACCCTGGAGGGTGAGATCGACGTCCTGATCAAGACCACCCGCAAGGCGGTCACCCACGACGCCGGGCCGGCGGAGTGCGATGTCAGCGAGGTGGTCCGGAACCGGATGGTCTTCTGGGCGGCGCTGGCGGGCGACCAGAACCGCCCGTACCAGGTGATCGGTGCCCAGTTACGCATCCCCGCGCCGGTCCCCCGGGCCGAGTTGGCCGCCGCGCTGGACGCGGTGATCGGCAACGTCTTCCGCTACACCCCGCAAGGGACCGCGTTCGAGGTGGCGGTCTCCCGCCGGGACGGCTACGTGGCGATCCGCGTCGACGACGCCGGACCGGGCATCCCCGACCCGGACCGGGCGCTGCGTCGCGGCGCCAGCGACCAGGGTTCCACCGGGCTGGGGCTGGACATCGCCAAACGGGTGGCGTTGCAGGCCAACGGCTCGGTGAGCATCGACCGGGCCCGGCTCGGCGGGGCGAGCGTGGTGATGCTGCTGGCGGATCCGGCGGCGACGCCCCGACAGGTCAGCCGGTTCGGGCTGGTCGGCCGGATGGCGCGCGAGGTCCGCGAGCAGAAGACCAACGGCCGCCGCTGGCCCCGCCGGCGTCCCTGACGCCCCGCCGGCGTCCCTGACGCCCCGCCGGCGTGCCTGGTGCCACCGGGTGCCCGGCCGCGTCGCGCGTCCATCTCCTCCCGGCCTGGGGCGCCGCCTGCTCAGCTCGGCGGTCCGGCCGCCGCATACGCGTCGATCTCGGCGCTGATCCGGGCCTTCTCCCCCGGTGCGAGGAACGAGGCGGTCACCGCGTCCTTCGCCAGCGCGGCCAGTCGGTTCGCATCGGCGTCGAGCAGCCGGGCGGCCACGGCGTACTCGTCGTTGAGGGTGGTGCCGAACATCGGGGGGTCGTCGGAGTTCACGGTGACCAACACGCCCGCGTCGACCAACCGCCGCAGCGGGTGGGCGGAGATGTCGGAGACCGCCCGGGTCCGCACGTTGGAGGTCGGGCAGACCTCCAGCGCGATCCGGTGCTCGGCCAGGTACGCCAGCAGCTCCGGGTCGTCGGCGGCCGAGATGCCGTGGCCGATCCGCTCCGCGCCGAGTTCGCGCAACGCGTCCCAGACCGTCTGCGGGCCGGTGGTCTCCCCAGCGTGCGGCACCGACCGCAGCCCGGCCGCCCTGGCCCGGTCGAAGTACGGCTTGAACTGCGGCCGGGGCACACCGATCTCCGGGCCGCCCAGGCCGAAGCTGATCAGCCCGTCGGGCCGCTCCTCCAGCGCGATGCGCAGGGTCTCCTCGGCGGCCGGCAGCCCGGCCTCGCCCGGAATGTCGAAGCACCAGCGCAGGGCGATGCCGAAGTCGACCTCGGCCCGCTTACGGGCGTCCTCGATCGCCTCGCAGAACGCCGGGGCGGGGATACCGCGGCGTACGTGCGAGTACGGGGTGACGGTCAGCTCGGCGTACCGGACCTGCTGCCGGGCCAGTTCGCGGGCGACCTCGTGGGTGAGGATCCAGACGTCCTCGGGATCGCGGATCAGGTCCACCACGCTCAGGTAGACCTCGATGAAGTGGGCGAAGTCGCGGAAGGCGAAGTAGTCGGCCAACGCCTGCGGGTCGGCCGGGACAGGGCTGCGCCCCTCGTGCCGCGCGGCCAACTCGGCCACGATGCGGGGCGAGGCGGAGCCCACGTGGTGCACGTGCAGCTCCACCTTGGGCAGGCCGGCGATGAAGGTGGGCAGGTCGGTCACGGGTTCTCCTCTGCACGGGCGCCGGTGCGGGCGACCACGAAGATCCGGCGGAACGGGAAGTACACCTGACCATGCCGCACCGGGTACGCCTCGGCGAGGCGTACCCCCAGTTCGGCCCGGAAGCCGGCCCAGCCGGCGGCGTCCAGCGCGGCCCGTACGGGACGCAGCGCCGTGCCCTCCATCCAGCGCAGCACCGGGTGGTCGGCGGCGGGTTCGGCCGGCAGTGGGTGCACGTACACAGTTTCCCAGGCGTCGACGGCGCACCCGACGCCGGTCAGCGACACGGCGTAGTCGACGGCGTCGTCGACCGGGGCGTCGCGCAGCAGCGGGCCGAGGACGCCCGCCCATCGGTCCCGACGGGCGACCTCGCGCAGCGCCCGGTGCGACGGGGCGGCGAAGTTGCCGGGCACCTGGAATGCCAGCCAGGCGCCGGCGGGCAGTTCGTGGGCCCAGCGAGTCAGCAGCTCCCGGTGTCCGGGCACCCACTGGAGCACCGCGTTGGCGACCAGCACGTCGACGTCGGGCCCGGGTCGCCAGTCGGCGACGTCGCCGACGCGGAACTCGGCCCGGGTGTCGAGGGTGGCGGCGCGGGCGATCATCTCCGGGGAGGCGTCCAAGCCGGCGACGCGGGCGGCCGGCCAGCGGGCGGCGAGGGCCGCGGTCAGGGTTCCGGGGCCACAGCCGAGGTCGACCACAACACGCGGTCGGTCCGTCGGGATCCGGGCGACGAGGTCGTGGAACGGGCGGGACCGTTCGGTGCCGTAGCGGAGGTAGGTGCCGGGATCCCACATCGTCCACTCCAAACCGTACGTACGTTTTGTTGCGACCCTATGGCCCGTGCCGCGTGCCCGCAAGCCGGTCACTAGGCTCGGGCGAATGGAACAGCGCAGCTTCGACCGGCTCAGCCGGCAGGTAGGTGTGGTCGGCCTCGGCGCCTGGCAGCTCGGGGCGGACTGGGGACAGGTCGGCGAGGACGAGGCCCTGGCCATCCTGGCCACCGCCGTGGACTCCGGAGTCACCTTCCTCGACACCGCCGACGTCTACGGCGACGGCCGCAGCGAACAGCTCATCGGCCGCTTCCTGCGGGAACGGCCCGGGCACGGCCTGACCGTGGCGACCAAGATGGGCCGCCGGGTGGCCCAGACGCCGGAGGCGTACACCCTGGACAACTTCCGGGCCTGGACCGACCGGTCCCGGGCCAACCTCGGCGTGGACACCCTGGACCTGGTCCAGTTGCACTGCCCGCCGACGCCCGTCTTCACCGACGACCGGGTCTTCGACGCCCTGGACACCCTGGTCCAGGAGCAGCGGATCGCCGGGTACGGCGTCAGCGTCGAGACCTGCGACCAGGCGCTCACCGCGATCGCCCGGCCCGGGATGGCCAGCGTGCAGATCATCCTCAACGCCGTGCGGCTCAAGCCCTTGGAGCGGGTGCTGCCCGCCGCCGCGTCCGCCGGCGTCGGGATCATCGCCCGGGTGCCGCTCGCCAGCGGGCTGCTCTCCGGCCGGTACGACGAGCACACCACCTTCGCCGTCGACGACCACCGGAACTACAACCGGCACGGGGAGAGCTTCGACGTCGGGGAGACCTTCTCCGGCGTCGACTACGACCTCGGCCTGGAGGTCGTCCGCCGGCTCGCCCCGCTGGTCGGCCCCGACCGCACGATGGCGCAGTTCGCGCTCCGCTGGATCATCGACCAGCCCGGCGTCACCGTCGTCATCCCCGGTGCCCGAAACCCGCAACAGGCGCGGGGCAACGCCTCCGTCGCGGCGCTGCCGCCGTTGACCGACGCGGAACGCGACACCGTTCGGGGCGTCTACGACGAGTTGGTCCGGCCCCGGGTGCACGACCGGTGGTGAGCCGTGCCGGCGCGGTGCTCGCGACCGGCCCCGCCGACCCGGATGCTGGGGGTGGGGCCGGCGCGGCCGGCGCACTGGAGGTGGCACGAATGAAGGGCTGGTTCGCGCTCTCCCTCGGCCTGCTGGCCGTGGTGACCGGCGCCGTCTGGACGGTGCAGGGGCTCGGCTACGTCAGCGACAGCATCATGACCGGTCAGCGGATCTGGGCAGTGATCGGCCCGGCGCTCGCAGCGGTCGGGCTCGGCCTGCTCTGGCGGGGGATGCGGTCCCGTCAGGGCGACTGACCCGGCGTCGGCCCAGCACCAGATCGTGGGCGGGCTCGACCAGCGCGGGACGAGGCGACCGACGGCCGGGGAACGCGGAAAGCCCCGCGTCCGGAAACAGACACGGGGCTTCTCGTCGATCCGGCTGGCCGGATCACCCGGGCCGGCGGCTGCCGACCGGCACTGATCAGATGGGGCGGACCTGCTCGGCCTGCGGACCCTTCTGACCCTGGGCGATCTCGAACTCCACCCGCTGGTTCTCCTCCAGCGTGCGGTAGCCGCTGGACTGGATGGCCGAGAAGTGGACGAACACGTCAGCACCCCCGCCGTCGACGGTGATGAAGCCGAAGCCCTTGTCAGCGTTGAACCACTTCACGGTTCCCTGCGCCATGTGTATCTCCTTCTAAAACTGGCGGCCGAGCACACCGTGCGGCCGATTGGCCGTTTTCGAGCAGCGGTGCCTGAGGCGGCCCCCACGAAGGAGACTTCTCTCAACCCACGCCATCTCTTCAACAGCGGGGATCAGCAAACCACGTACGCAAAAACTCTGCACAGCCTACCCGACGAAATTCTCCGACATGTGACCTGACGGATGCCGGATCTCCGCTCGACGGCCCTTTCGGATCATGCGAAAGGGCCCCGACCGCCGCTGCGCGAGGGGGCCCGGTCCGCCGTCGGGGTCAGTCCGGCCAACTCCCGGTCAGCCGCCGCACGCCGACCGCACCGCCCCGGTCCACCGCTGCCCGGACCACCGCGAAGATCGCCCCCTGCAACGCCGCCGCGGCGAGGATCTCGCCCCATCGACGATCCTCGTCCGTCGCGCTGGGCGCCTCGCCGTCACCGGCGGTCATCTTCCAGACCTGCCGGAAGATCGCCCCGGCGACCGTGCCGGCAGCCAGACCGAGCAGCACCCCGACGGGCCGGTACGCCGTCCTGCCGATGCCCTTGCTCATCTACGCCTCCCCCGCACGATCAGCAGCACGACCACCGCCGCCAGCGCCCCGGCCGCGACCGCCGCCCAGGGGGCCGGGCCGCGCCCGAGTGTCTCCCGGTAACCCCGCGTCCGCAGTTCGCCGGTCTGCTGCGCCGCCTGCCCGCGAACCCGGGCCACGGTGAGCGCCGCCTGCTCGCGCATCCGTTCCCTCGCCTGGCCGGCGGACTCCCGCAGCCGGGCCTTCACATCGGCCTTCGCGGCCAACAGCTCCATCGTCTGGCCCAGTTCCACCCGGGTCCGCCGGATCTCCTCGCGGAGGGCCTCGGTGTCACCGGTTCCGTTGCCCGTCATGCCCGTCCCCTGTCCTTCACGGCCGCGGTGACGACGTCCATGTCCGCCCGCAGGCTCTGGACCGTCTTCTTCGGGACCGGGGGAACCGCACGGCTGACCTGCTTCTTCCCGACCAGAGCGAGGACGCCGGCGACCAGGAACAGCACCACCGCCACGATCAGGGCGGCCGCCCAGGCCGGCAGCGCCAGGTCCAGCAGCAGGATCGCCGCGACGACCAGCGCGCCGAGGCCGTAGAGGGCGAGCGCCCCGCCGCCGCCGAACAGGCCGATGCCGATCCCGGCGTGCTTGCCCTTCTGGGTCAACTCTGCCCGGGCCAGCGCCAGCTCGTCCCGCACCAGCCGGGAAACCTGCTCGGTGGCCCGCTGCACCAGTTCGGCGGTGGACGGCTCACTCCCGTTCGGGGACGTGCGGTGGTTCGCGACGTCAGCCATGCTGTCCTCCTTTCGTCGTCACCGCGCTGAATGCCCGGAGTCGCCGTCCGTCAATCCTGCGCACGGTGACCAACCACATCTGACCTCAGGTCGGGGCGTACCGTCCGGCGAAACGCGGAAGCCGGTCCAACGAAGCCCCGCGAGCTGGGGTCACGGGGCTTCGGGCGGTCGGTCAGCGGCGGCCGTCGAGGGACTCCTCGGCACCGACGAGCGTCCCGCCGCGCCCGTTTACTCCGGCGTCGGCCTGGTCGGCGCGGGACTCACCCCGGCCGTCCGCCCGGGTCTCGGACCGGTCGCGGGGCTCGGCGTCGTTGTCGGGGCCGACGAAGGCCTCGCTGCGGGCCTCACCGTCGTCGCTACCGCCGAAGACCCGAGCGTCGTCCGGCACGTCGGTCTCCGGCCGGCGGCGCTCCGGCCGGCGCGGCTGCACCCACTGCCAGGGCAGGGTGCCGGAGGCGTCGCCGATCTCGGTGCGGGACCGGGGCAGCGCGGTCGGCCGCTGGTCGCGGATCCAGCCGACCAGGTGCTCGCGGACCAGGCAGCGCAGGTCCCAGAGGCTGCCCGCGTCAGCGGCGCTGACCAGCGCCCGGACCTTGACCAGGCCGCCGGTCGCGTCGGTCACCTGGAGCACGCACACCCGGCCGTCCCACAGGTCGGTGCTCTCCACCAGCCGGCGCAGTTCCTCGCGCATCACCTGCACCGGGATCGACCAGTCGACGTCGAACTCGGCGGTGCCGAGCACGGCCGCCTCGGTTCGGGTCCAGTTCTGGAACGGGGTGCTGGTGAAGTAGGAGGTGGGCAGGATCAGGCGCCGGTCGTCCCAGATCTGCACCACCACGTAGCTGAGGGTCAGCTCCTCGATCCGGCCCCACTCGCCCTCGACGACCACCACGTCGTCGAGGCGCACCGCGTCGCTGAAGGCGAGCTGGAGGCCGGCGATGACGTTACCGAGCAGGCTCTGGGCGGCCAGCGCGGCGACCACACCGACCACACCGGCACTGGTCAGCACGCCGGCGCCGATGCCGCGCACGGCGGGGAAGGTCATCAGCATCACGCCGATGGCCAACACCACGATCACCGCGATGGTGAGCCGGCGCAGCAGAACCACCTGGGTACGCACCCGACGGGCATGGCGGTTGTTCGGCACGTCCACCCGGAACCGGGCCAGTGCGGTGTCCTCCACGACCACCAGCAGCGCGGCCACCAGCCAGGCGGTGGCGGCGACCAGGCCCAGCACCAGGGTGTGCAGCACCACCTGCCGCCACGGGGTGCCCACCGCGAACCCGGTGCCGAACCGCACCGCGAGCTGCACGGCCAGCACCGTCGTGGCGACCTGGAACGGCCGGTGGACGTGCTCGGTGAGCTCGGTCATCAGCAGCGAACGCCGGCCGAGCCGGCGAATCGTCCGATGCACGATCGCGGCGACGAACAGGGCGATCGCCGCCGCGGCTGCCGCGGCGGCGATCGCCACTAGGTAGTTCCGCACTGAGTGTCCCTCCGGCCGGGCGAATCAGCTCCGGGCAAAAGCTCTATGGTGCCTGGCGCATCCGGAAATCGACCAACTCAGACGCGGCGGTAGCGGGACTGCAGGAAGCAGTAGAGGCCGAAGGCGGCGATGCCGAGGGCCATCAGCAGCAGCAGGATCTGGCCGTAGGGCTGGTCGCGCAGGGCGCGCAGGGCGCCGTCCAGGCCCCGCGCCTTCTCCGGGTCGTAGTGCACGGCCGCCACCACGATCAGCAGACCGGCGACCGCGAACACGCTGCCGCGGGCGATGTAGCCCGCCATACCCAGCCGGCGGCTCAGCGTCCGGGTCTTCGGGCTCATCTCGCCGATCTTCAGGTTGCGCTCGAACTTCTTCTTGAGGCCGTAGATCACCATGCCGATGCCGACGGCGGCGAGCACCAGGCCGGCGATCCCGACCAGCCAGCGACCGCCGGTGGACGCCATCAGTCGCGCGGAGAAAGCCTCCTGCTGGTCGGCGCTGTCGGAGCTGGCGTTCTGGACGACCGTGACGGCGGTCCAGGCGAGCCAGAGGAAGACCACGGTGCGCACGGCCGAGGCGACCCGCTCGAAGAGCCGCTCCCTGCCCCGCTTGGCGTGGTGGCCGACGGCCGCCTCCAGCGCCTGCCAGATGGCCATGGCGACCAGACCGACGGCGATCGCGATCAACAGGAACTTGCCCATGGGCTGCGCGCCCAGGGTACGCAGCGCACCGTTCTGGTTGGCCTCCTCGCCGGAGGTGCCGAAGGCGACCTGGAGGGCGAGCCAGGCGAAGAGCAGGTGCACGATCCCGTAGCCGATGAAGCCGGCCCGGGCGAGGAGTTCCAGCCAGCGGCTGTCCGCGGTACGGGCGGCGGTGGCTTCGGCGTTCCGGGTAAGAGACATGCGGCCGTCTATTGCCGGACGCGTAGATCCCCAAACGTGGGCAGCCGCCGCCCGACCGGGTCAGCCGTTGGCGTTACGCGCCACGCGGATCTTGACCTCCTGGTCGGTGACGCTGTCCAGCGTTACCGCGAAGCCGCCCACCTCGGCCGCCTGCTGACCGGTGGTGAGGGAGACCCGCTCGCCGGCGACCTCGACGGTGACCTGGTCGCCCTCGGCGCCGATCAACTTGGCCTTGACACCGAGGATGTTGGCCTGCGCGTCGACGCCCCGGTCGAAGGTCACCGTGCAGGCGTCCAGACCACAGTCGGTGCGGGCGCCCTCGGAGCTGCACCCGGCCAGCAGTGCCGCGCCGAAGGCGAGGGAGGCCAGCAGCCCGGCTGCCCGGCGGGTGGGGGTGCGGGGGAAGGTACCGGTTCGGGTCGTCACCCGCCCAAGGGTACGAGACGTTCGCGACCCAGGCACCTGTCCGGTGCGACGGCCGTGGCGGCCGGGCCGTGCGCACCGGGGCCGACGTCACCACCACCCGATGGTTCCCAGGTGGACCGGTTGCTCGCCGAACCGGGCCGGCCGGCCCGGCGAGGGGAGACAATGGCCCGGTGAGCTTCCTGGTCGAGGAGAACCCCGCCAAGCACCGCTTCGAGATCCTGGTCGACGACGCGCTGGCCGGATCCACCGCGTATCTGCCCCGGGGCGGGGTGCGGGTGTTCACCCACACCGAGGTGCGCCCGGAGTACCAGGACATGGGCGTCGGCGCGGCGCTGGTCCGGGCCACCCTGGACCAGGTGCGCGCGGAGGGCGGCCGGGTGGTGCCGCAGTGCCCGTTCATGCGGGCCTTCATCACGCGCCACCCCGAGTACGCCGACCTGGTGGTCGTGCCGAACTGAGGGGGGCCGGCGCCGGCCGGCGAGCAACTCGGCGAACGGCGTGCGCCGCGGCCCGGGGCGCGCCGCGGTGGCGTCCATCCCGGCCGCGTGCGACAGTGCCGACATGGATTCGCTTCCGGTCGCCGACGCGACCTCACCGGCCGACATCCCGGGCGTACGCCTGCTCGGCGTGGTGGTCGGCGGCCTGCTGCTGTTCGCCGCCATCCGGGCGATGTTCCGGCGACGCTGACTGATCTCCCACCACCTCGGTGCCCAGGCTCGCCGGGGCGATGAAGGAGCCCTCAGCCGGCGGACACCACGTGCGCCAGACGGCGGTACCCCCACCGCCCAACACCCCACCATGGCGCAGACGGCGTCGGCCAGGCCGCCAGGCGCACGCTCCGGCCGTCCGCTGCCGGCGGCCGGCCGGTTTCGGCGATGATCGCCACGGGTACTCCCGGACCTTGATGAAGCTGTCCACGAACTCCGCGACGTTGCGCCGTGCGGCACGCAACCTCTTCGGCTGGACCACGCTGCGGCCCCACCAGCTCGCCGCCATGCGCGCCGTGATGAAGCGACGCGACGCCCTGGTGGTGCTGCCCACCGGCGCCGGCAAGTCGGCGATCTACCAGATCCCGGCCAGCCTGATCCCCGGCCCGACCGTGGTGATCTCCCCGCTGCTGGCCCTCCAACAGGACCAGATCGCCGCGCTCAACGAACGGCAGCGCCCGGAACTGCGGGCGGTGCGGATCAGCTCCGCCGAGAGCCCGACCCAGCAGGCCGAGGCGATCGCCGAGCTCCGCGAGGGGCGGGCCGAGTTCCTCTTCATCACCCCCGAGCAGCTCAGCGACCCCGACCGGTTGGCCGAGGTGAGGTCGCTGAAGCCAGCCCTCGTCGCGGTCGACGAGGCGCACTGCATCTCCGCCTGGGGCCACGACTTCCGTCCCGACTACCTGGCGCTGGGCCACCTCGTCGACGGCCTCGACCGGCCACCGGTGGTCGCCCTGACCGCCACCGCGTCACCCCCGGTACGCGACGACATCATCGCCCGGCTGCGGCTGCGCGACCCGGAGGTGGTGATCTCCGGGCTGGACCGGCCGAACCTCTTCCTCGAGGTCGCCCACTGCCCCACCGACGACTACCGGTGGCGGCGGCTGACCGCGCTGTTGCGCGACGACGAGCGCCCCGGCATCATCTACGCGCCCACCCGCCGGGGCGCCGAGGACCTGGCCGCCCGGCTCACCGACGCCGGCCTCCCGGCGCAGCACTACCACGGCGGCATGCCCACCGGCGCCCGCCACGAGCTGCACGAGGCCTTCCTCGCCGACCAGGTGCCTGTCATGGTGGCCACCTCCGCCTTCGGCATGGGCATCGACAAGCCGAACATCGCCTGGGTGGTCCACATGGCGCTGCCCGACTCCCCGGACAGCTACTTCCAGGAGATCGGCCGCGCCGGCCGCGACGGCGAGCCGGCCCGGGTGCTGCTGCTGTGGCGGGCCGAGGACGTCTCGCTCCGGCGCTACTTCAGCGGCGGCCTGCCCGACCCCACCGAGCTGCGGGACCTGGCCGCGCTGCTGCGCAGGCAGCCCCGCACCAGGAGGGAGCTGCGCGAGCTGACCGGCCTCGGCGCCCGCAAACTGGGCCGGTACCTGGCGCTGCTGGAGCAGGTCGGGGCGGCGCAGCCACGCGCGAAGCAGCGGCTCGGCGCGCCCCCGTACTCGCCCACGCCGGTGGACGCCGCAACGGCCGCCCTGGCCGAGGCGGAACGCCAGCAGACCGTCACCCGCTCCCGCACCGACATGATGCGCGCCTTCGCCGAGACCACCGCCTGCCGGGTGCAGACGCTGCTGGCGTACTTCGGTGAGCAGATGTCCGCCGTCTGTGGGCACTGCGACAGCTGCCACGACGGCACCAGCCGCGCCGACGACGGCGCGGTCGGCCCGTTCCCGGTGCACAGCCAGGTCCGGCACCCGGAGTGGGGGGCCGGCCTGGTGCTCAACTACGAAGACGACCGGATGACGGTGCTCTTCGACGAGGTCGGCTACAAGACGCTCTCCGTGCCCGTGGTGTCGGAGCAGGGTCTGCTGACCCTGGACTAGCCTGACCGGGCACCCACGCGGGTGCCACGGACGTGTGAGAAGTGACCCAGGGCGAGAGGGGCTCAAGTCGTGATCGAACAGCCGGCGTACACCGGTTTCGGGTTCTCCGACGAGGAGTGGGGGCTGCTGGTCGGCCTGCCGCAGGCGGTGCTCACCGCCGCCAGCGCCGCCGAGTCCGACGGCTCCCGACGCACCCGTGCGGAGAACGCCGCCGGGCTGGAGACCATCGCCGCCGGCCGGGAGTCCGCCAGTCCGCTGGTCGCGGCCGTGGCCGGGGAACTCGTGTCCCGGGTGGGCGACCCGGAGGCCGGCGAGGAACTGCCGGTCATCGAGCCGGCCGATCCGCAGGGACTGATCGACGACGTGCTGGCCCGGGCCGGCCAGGCGTCCGCCCTGCTCGCCGCCAAGGTGGACGAAGGCGCGGCAGGGGCGTACCGGCACTGGCTGGTGGAGATCGCCGAGCAGGTGGTGGGCGCGGCCTCGACGGGCGGCATCCTCGGCCTCGGTGGCGACCAGGTCAGCGACTCGGAGCGGCGCTTCCGGGATCGGCTCTCGCACGTGCTCAACGACTGACGCCCCACGACGGCGGCGGTCCCGGTAAACCGCCGCCGTCGCGTGTCGCCGGCCCGTTCAGGCGACCCGGCGTCGGAACAGCACGGCGGCGAGCACCACGGACACCAGCATGATGCCGAGGCACCAGGCCACCGCGAGGGCCGGCGCCGACCCGGGCGGCGTGCCGAGCAACAGCGCCCGCAGGGTCTCGATGACCGGGGTGACCGGCTGGTGGTCGGCGAAGCCGCGCAACCAGCTCGGCATGGTCTCCACCGGAACGAAGGCGCTGCTCGGGTAGGGCAGGAACATGACCAGGAAGGTGAAGCCGCTGGCCGCCTCCGGCGTCTGGGCGAGCAGTCCGAAGGCGGCGGACAACCAGGACACGGCGAGCAGGAACAGCAGCAGCACCCCGGCCGCACCGAGCCAGCCCAGCGGGTCGACGGCCGGGCGGAACCCGATCGCCACGGCCACGCCGAGGACGAGCGCCGTCGAGACCAGGTTGCGCAGGACGCTCGCGACGACGTGGCCGCCGAGGATCGCGGTGGCGGCGACGTCCATCGTGCGCAGCCGCTCGACCAGGCCGTTGCCGAGGTCGGTGGTGACGCTCATCGCGGTGCCCGCCGCCCCGAAACCGGCGCAGAGCAGCAGCACCCCGGGGACGACGTAGGTGACGTACGCGCCGCCGGTGTCGATGGCACCGCCGAAGAGGTAGACGAAGAGCAGCATCAGGATCACCGGCAGCAGCAGCGAGGTGAGCAGCGCGTCGACGTTACGGCGAGAGAGCCGTACGCACCGCTGCACCAGGACGGACAGCTCGGCGCCCCGGGCGGTCAGCTCAGACACCGGCCACCTCCCGCGCCGTGGCGGGCGCCGCCTGCCCAGTCAGGGTCAGGAAGACGTCGTCGAGGGTCGCGGTGCGCAGGTGGAAACGCTCGACGCCCTGCCGGTCGGGGTCGACCTCGTCGAGCAGCCGGCGGACCTGCGGCGCATCGCCGTCGATGGGGACGGCCAGTTCGCGCCGGCCGGCGTCGGCGTGGGCCACCCGGCTGCCGAGCCGACGGGCCGCGGCGGCGAACCGTTCGTCGTCGCGCATGGTCAGTTCGAGCCGGTGGGCGCCGAACCGCCGCTTCAGCTCCTCGGCCGTCCCCTCGGCCGCGAGCCGGCCGGCGTGCAGGACCGCCACCCGGTCGGCGAGCCGGTCGGCTTCCTCCAGGTACTGCGTGGTGAGCAGTACCGTGACGCCTCCGGCGGCCAACTCCGCGACGACCTCCCACAGCGCCTGCCGGCCGCGCGGGTCGAGCCCGGTGGTCGGCTCGTCGAGGAAGATGACCGACGGCGAGCCGACCAGGCTGGCGGCGAGGTCGAGGCGGCGGCGCATCCCGCCGGAGTACGTCGACACCCGGCGGCCGGCCGCCGCCGCCAGGTCGAAGCGCTCCAGCAGGTCGGCGGTGCGCCGGCGGGCCGCCGGGCGGGACAGCCCGGCGAGCCGGGCCATCATCGTCAGGTTCTCCGCGCCGGTCTGCGCGTCGTCGAGGGCCGCGTGCTGGCCGGCGAGGCTGATCAGCCGGCGTACCCGGCGCCGGTCGCGGACCACGTCGAGGCCGTCCACCCGGGCGCTTCCGTGGTCGGGGGCGCTCAGTGTGGACAGGATGCGCACGGTGGTGGTCTTGCCCGCGCCGTTGGGCCCGAGCAGGGCGTGCACGGTGCCCCGAGCCACTCGCAGGGTCAGCCCGTCGAGCACCGCCACCGCGCCGAAGGACTTGCGTAACCCGACGGCCTCCACCGACGGTGTCGTCCACTCCCCCATGGTTGCCTCACTCTCCGCTTTCTGCGTACGCCATACGCTTAACTGCGTATAGGATACGCAGAAGCTAGGATGGTGTGTCAACACCGCGTGCGAGAGGCGAGGATGAGCGAGCCGGACGACGACCTGCCCGAGAGTGTGGCGATCGCCTGGGGCCTGCGGGAGCGTCCGGGCAAGGGCCCGCGGCGCAGCCTCACCCTCGACCAGGTCGTGGCCGCCGCCGTCAGGGTGGCCGAGGCCGACGGGCTGGCCGCGGTCTCGATGAGCCGGGTCGCCGGCGAGCTGGGCGTCGCCACCATGTCGCTCTACCGCTACGTGTCGGCGAAGACCGACCTGGTGGATCTGATGACCGACGCCGCCTACGGCGACCCTCCGCCACCACGCGGCCCCGACGAGGGGTGGCGGGCGGCACTCACCCGCTGGGCCGAGGCCCACGTCGCCGCCATCCGCCGCCACCCGTGGCTGCGGCACGTGCCGGTCGGCGGCCCGCCGATCCGCCCCAACCAGGTGCGCTGGATGGAACGAGGGCTCGACGCCGTGCGCGGCACCGGCCTGTTCCCCAGCGAGCGCCTGTCGACGGTCCTGCTGGTCAGCGGGTACGCCCGGAACTGGGCCACGGTGACCGTCGACCTCGCCGAGGCCGCCGCCCGTTCCAGGCTCACCGCGGAAGAGGCAGGCATCCGTTACTGGCGGCACCTCGAACGGCTCACCCGGGCCGGCGACTTCCCGGCGATCCGGGAACTGCTCGCCCAGTGGGCCGACGAGCAGGACGACGAGGAGTTCGACGCGGAGTGGCGGTTCGGCCTCGACCGCGTACTCGACGGTGTCGAGGCCCTGATCCGCGGCCGGTCACCCGCCACCTGAGCGGCGACGCGGCCCCCGGTCAGGCCTCCTCCAGCAGGCCGAGGACCGCCCGCTCCGCCCGCTCGCGCGGCGTCCCCGGGCCGACCGGCGCCACCACACCGTCGTGGTAGAGGTCCACCACCCGCGGGTCCACGTAGGAGGCCCGCGCCACCGTCGGGGTGTTGCCCAGCAGCTCCGCCACCTCGCGCATCACGGCGGCGACCGCCCTGCGGCGCGCGGTGGCCGACCGCTGCCGACCCACGGTGGCCAGCTCGGTGGCCGCCAGGACGGTGGCGTGCCAGGTGCGGAAGTCCTTCGCGGTCATCTCCCCGCCACTGGCGTCGCGCAGGTAGTCGTTGACCTCGTCGCTGCGCACGTCGCGCCAGGCGCGGCCGTCCCGGTAGCCGAAGAGTCGCTCCTCGGCGCGGCGGCGGCGACGCAGCGCGGTCAGCACCCGGCACAGCTCCGGGTCATCGATTCGGCGGACCTGTTCGATGCCACCCTTGGCGGGGAACTCGAAGACCACGCAACCGGCCCGGGAACGGGCGTGCTCGGGGCGCAGGGTGGACACGCCGAAGGTGGCGTCCTCGCCGACGGCGTACTGGTCGTTGCCGACCCGGAACATGCCCATGTCGAGCAGCCGGGCGACGGTGGCCAGCACCCGCTCCCGGTGCAGGCCGCGCCCGTCCAGGTCGTGCGCGATGCGCGTACGCAGCGCCGGCAGCCGGTGGGCCACCTCCAGCACGTGGTCGAACTTCGCCTCGTCACGCTTGCGCCGCCACTGCGGGTGGTAGAGGTACTGCTTGCGTCCGGCCGCGTCGATGCCGGTGGCCTGGATGTGTCCGTTCGGGTACGGCGAGATCCACACGTCCTGCCAGGCGGGCGGGATCACCAGGCCCTGCAGCCGGGCCCGTTCGTCGGGATCGCGAACCGGCCCGCCCTTCGGGTCCAGGAACACCCAACCCCGGCCGGCCCGGCGACGCCCGTAGCCCGCCCGGCCCGGGTCGCTACGCCGTAACCGCACCGGAGATCCGCACCGCCTCTTCGGCCTCGTCCACGGCGGCCAGCACCCGGTCCACCGGCAGGGCCGCCAACCTCGGGTGGGTTCCTACCCCGGGCGTATCCGGCCAATCCTGTCCGCCGCACCACAGCACCCGGTGCTGGGGGCGGCCCGGCGGCGGCCCCCACTGGGCGGGCGGGACCGGTCCGAAGAGCAGTACCGACGGGGTGGCGTACGCGGTGGCCAGGTGCCCGACACCCGTGTCGCCGCTGACCACGAGCCGGGCGTGGGCTACCAGCGCGGCCAGCTCGCCCAGATCGGTGCCGCCGGCCAGGACGACGTCGGGCGGCAGCCCGGCGGCGGCGGCCACCCGCCCGGCCAGGTCCCGCTCGGTCACCGAACCGGTCACCACCACCCGGTGGCCCCGGCCGGCGAGTTCCCGGGCCAGTGCGGCGAACCGCTCGGCCGGCCACCGCTTCTCCGGCGCCTTGCTGCCCGGGTGGACGATCGTCGCGGCGACCGACGTCGCACCCGGCGAGGGCCGGCGCAGGGCCAGGTCGCTACGGTCGGCGGGGATGCCGTACCAGGCGAGCAGCCGGCACCACCGGTCGACCTCGTGCTCCCCGACCCGCCAGCGCGGGCCGTCGAGGTGCCCCGCCGGCAGGCTGCGGAAAGCGAGCAGCCGTCCCGCGCCGGACAGCATCCGGTGCGACTGCGGGCCGCGTCCGTGCAGGTTGACCGCCACCGGTGGCGGCGGCCACGACGGCGGGCCCAGCCCGTCGGTGGGCAGCACCCGGTCCACCGCGTCGACCAGGTCGGCCAGCGGCGTGAGCCAGGCCGGCGCCGCCAGCGTCAGCTCCTGGTCCGGGTACGCGGCCCGCAGCGCGCGCAACGCCGGCACCGCTGTGGCCAGGTCGCCCACCCCCAGGGCGCGGAGCACGAGGATCACGGCCAGGAGGTTTCCCGCTCGGCGCAGACCACCAGCTCGCGGACGGCGCAGCCGGGTGGCTGGGAGAGGGCGAACATGACCGCGGCGGCGGTGTCGGCCGGGGCGTTGAGGTTGGCGTCCGGCCCGGGCTTGTACTGCTCGTCGCGGTCGTCGAAGAACGCGGTGCGCATCCCGCCGGGGATCAGCAGGGTCACGCCGACCCTCCCGGCGAGCTCGGCGGCGAGGGCCCGGGTGAACCCGACCACCCCGAACTTCGCCGCGCAGTACGCGGTCGCGTCGCTGACCGCCCTGATCCCGAGCGTCGAGGCGACCGTGACGACGTTGCCGTGGGCCGCCTCCAGAAACGGCAGCGCGGCGCGGACCACCGCGACGGTGCCGAGCAGGTCGACCGTGACGATCCGCTCCCAGGTGTCCCGGGGTACGTCGGCGAGCCTGCCGGGCACGTCCATCCCGGCGGCGGTCACCACCGCGTCCAGACCGCCGTGGCGTTCGGCGAGGTCCCGGGTCGCCTCCTCGGCGGCCCGGGTGTCAGCAAGGTCGCACTCGACCCACGGCACCCCGTCGCCGGGACGGTGACGGTCCAGCACCAGCGGACGCCCCCCGGCCCTCGCCACCGCGGCGACCACCGCCGCGCCGAGGCCGCTCGATCCGCCGGTGACCAGGACGGTCGGCCCGGCACCGGGTGCTGCGCTGCTGGTCATCATGCTCCTTCCGCGGTCGGACGAGCGGCAAGGCCGGTGCCGGTGGGGGCGACCACGCGCCGTTCGCCGCGAGCCGCCGCGATCATGTCGGTGGTGGAGCGCCCGTGCAGGTAGGGCACCACCACGGTCTGCCCGCCCCACCGGCGCAACACTTCCGCCTCCGGCAGCGACGAGGTGTCGCCACCACCGGTGGCGTAGTCGCCGCCCTTGACCCAGATATCCGGGCGCAACCAGCTCAGCACGGCGTGCGGAGTCTGCTCGTCGAAGACCATCACCGCGTCCACGCAGCTCAACGCCGCCAGCAGTCGGCTGCGGTCGCCCTGGGACACCACCGGGCGACCCGGGCCCTTCAACCCGGCGACGCTGGCGTCGGAGTTGAGGCAGACGACCAGGCAGTCGCCGAGTTGCCGGGCGGCCTGCAGGGTCGCCACGTGCCCGGCGTGCAGCAGATCGAAGCAGCCGCCGGTGGCCACCACCGTCCCGCCGGCCGCGCGTACCTCCGCCACCACCGCGCCGGCAGCCGCTGCCCCGACCCGCTCCCCGAAGCCGGCGAGCACCACCGGTGAGGCGGCATGGACCGCCCTGGGCAGCGCGGTGGCCACTCCCCCGCCGGCCACGTACGCCGACGCCTCCGCCACCGCCTCCTGCACCGCCTCGGAGACCAGCGCGCCACGGGCCAGCGCGAGGGTGGCGGCGGAGGCGAACCGGTCGCCGGCCCCGCAGGTGTCGCCCTCGGCCGTCACCGGGGCCGAGACGACCAGCGGGGTCGACCCGGCGTGGCAGAGCAGCGCGCCGTCCCCGCCGAGGGTCACCACCACCGCGCCGACCCGCCACCGCTCGCGCAGCCCCTGCGCGCCCCGGGCGGCGGTGGCCAGCCGGGACTCCCCGGCCGGAACCTTGGTCAGTTCCCGGGCCTCCGGCTCGTTCGGGGTTGCCAGGGTGACCCCGGGCACCGCCGCCGGCCCGCGGGGGTGCGGATCCCACACCACCGGGGCACGGGTCGCGGCGAGAGCGGCGCGCAGCGCCGGCTGCCGGGCCACACCCCGGCCGTAATCGCTGACCAGCACGGCCGACGCCTCGGCGAGCAGCCGCAGTACCGCCTCGTGCGGCTCCCCGGGTTCGCCGGCCGGGCCACCCCGGTCGTGGCGCAGCAGCACCCGGCCCCGCGCCCGCAGCCGGATCTTCTCAGGGGTGGCCCCGGGCAGCGGCAGCGCGTACACCCGCACCCCGGCGGCGGTGAGCAGCGAGGCCAGCCGAGCCCCGGCGGCGTCGTCCGCGAGCGCGGTCACCAGGGCCACCTCGGCACCCTGGGCGGCGGCGAAGACGGCCGCCAGGCCGGCCCCGCCGGGCCGGTCCGCGTGCGCGGTCTCGTCCAGCACCGGCACCGGGGAGTCGGGGCAGAGCCGGTTCACCACGCCCTCGACGTCGCGGTCCAACAGAGTGTCGCCGACGACCACCAGGGGTCCGGCCACGGTGGCCCTCCTCATCCCGTCTCCACCCCGCGCCCACCGCCGTCGAGCACCACCTCCACCCCGGCCCGGACCGGGCCGGCGCTGGTCAGGGCTCCCGTGGGGTCGGTGTCGGCGGCCCCGTCCCCACCGGCGGTGGCCAGGGCCGCCGGGGTACGACCGGCCCGCGCGGCCGGCAGCTCCCGCTCGACGTACTCGCAGAGCACGTGGGTGGAGACCAGATGCAGTTCCTGCACCACCTGGCTGTCCGGCGACGGCACGGCCAGCACGTCGTCGCAGACCTCGGCGAGCGGGTTCGGGGCCGGGCCGGTGAACGCCCAGCAGCGCACCCCCACGTCGCGGGCGGTGTCCACCGCGCGCAGCAGGTTGGCGCTGGCGCCGCTGGTCGACATCAGCAGCAGGATGTCGCCCTGCCGGCCGTGCGCGCGGACCTGCCGGGCGAAGACCTCGTCGTAGCCGTAGTCGTTGCCGATCGCGGTCACCGCCGAGGTCTCGGCGTGCAGGGCGATCGCCGACAGGGGCTGCCGGTCGTCGCGGAGCTTGCCGACCAGTTCGGCGGTGAGGTGCTGGGCCTCGGCGGCGCTGCCGCCGTTGCCCGCGACGAGCAGCCGGCCACCGCCGGCCAGCGTCCGGGCCAGCTCGGCGCCCCAGCGAGCCAGCAGCGCCTCACAGTCCCGGTACGGCAGTAGCGCCTCGGCCAACAACGACAGGTGCGCGGCGAGCAGCCCGGGCGCCATCAGGCAACCACCCGGGTCGGCCGGCGGATCGCGGCGACCTCGCCGTACACGTCCGCGATCCGCTCGGCGGCGGTGGCCCAGGAGTAACTGCTCCGGGCCCGTTGCAGCGCCGCGGTGGCGTACCCGAACCGGCGGATCCGGTCGTCGAGCAGGCGCTGGACCGCCGTGCCCAGTGCCTTCGGATCCCGGGCCGGGATCAGGTCACCGGTGACCCCATCGACGACCGTGTCCCTGATCCCGCCGACGGCGGTGCCGATCACGGGCACGCCGCAGGCCATCGCCTCCAGCGGGGTGAGCCCGAACGGCTCGTACCAGGGGGCGGCCACCAACACGTCCGCCGAGCGGTACCAGCGGCCCATCTCCTCCCGGGGCACCGCGCCGACCAGCCTGACCCGGTCGGCGACCCCGCAGGTCTCGGCGAGGGCGCGCAGCCGGCGGGCATACGGGTCGGTTTCCAGCAGGCCGGCAGGCGGGCCGCCGACGATCACGCACTCGGCCTGGGGCACCAGCTCCATCGCCCGGACCACCGTCTGGAAGCCCTTGCGTTCGACCAGCCGACCGACGGTGAGCACCCGGGGTCGGTCGGGTTCCCGCTCGGCGGCCGGGCCGAGGGGGGCGAAGGTGGTCAGGTTGACCCCGGACGGGATCACCGTCATCCGGGACCGGGGCACGCCGAGGCGGACCAACTCGCCGACCTCGTCCTGGCACTGGGCGATCACCCGGTCGGCGGCGCGGCCCAGTTCCCGCTCGTAGCCGATCCGCCGGGCGGGGCTGGTGTCCTGCACGCCCTGGTGCCGCTTCTTGACCGAGCCGAGCGCGTGGTACGTCAGCACCACCGGCACCCCCGTCTGCCGGCCGGCGGCCAGCGCGGCCAGCCCGCTCATCCAGAAGTGCGCGTGGATCACCTCGGGCGCCCAGTCGCCGCCCCGCCAGCGCGCCACCAGCCAGTGGCTGAACTCCTTCATGTGCGGCAGCAGGGCGTCCTTGGCCACCGGCTCGGCAGGCCCGGCCGGCACGTGCACCACGTCGTACCCGCCCGGGGCGCGGACGGTGACCGGCAGGTCGACGGCGTCGCGGCGGGTGTAGACCCGCACGTCGTGGCCCTCGCCGATGAGCGCCGTGGCTAGTTCGGCGACGTGGGTGTTCTGTCCGCCGGCGTCCTCGCCGCCCAGGACGGCGAGGGGGCTGGCGTGCTCGGAGATCATCGCGATGCGCATGTTTCCTCCTCCAGCAGGTGGTCCCAGTCGGCGAGGAACCGGTCGAGTCCGAAGCGTTCCTTGGCCACCTCCTGTGCCCGCGCGCCGAGCTGGCGGGCGGCGTCGCGGTCCTCCGTCAGCCATCGGGCTGCGTCGACGAGGGTGTTGATTCGGGTGGAGAGGATGCCGGCGTCGGGTGGTATGGCCTCGACGGCTTCGGTGGTGGCGAGGGCGATGACGGGCATGCCGATGTGCATGGCTTCGATGAGGCTGAGGCCGAGGCTGGTCCAGCGGCAGAGGTGTAGGTATGCGCGGCGTTGTGCGAGGGCGGTGTGCATGTGGTGTTGGGGGAGGTCGTCGTGGGTGGTGAGGCGGTCGGTGGGGAGGTTCAGGTGGTTGGCGAGGCCGGTGACCTTCATGCCGAAGATGTCGAGGGGGGCGATGTCGGTGAAGTGGGTGAGTAGGTCGGTGCCGGTGACTCGCCAGCGGCGGATGGGTTCGTTGGTGACGACGGCGAGTCGGTCGAGTTGTCCGGTCCATGGGGTGGTGGGTGGCACGACGCCGTGTTCGATGACGGTGGTGCGGGTGCTGCCGTTGTCGTAGAAGAGGTGGTTGAAGTGGGTGACGTGGGTGAGCAGGAGGTCGTGGCGGTCGGCCATGGGGTGGCGGGTGTTGGGTACGTCGCCTTTGGGGGTGTTGTGTTCGACGTAGATGGCGGGGATGTCTCGGCCGGGGCGGCGGTGGAGCCATTGTTCGGTGAGGTGGAGTTCGTCGGGGCGTTGGAGGATGACGACGTCGATGTGTTCGTGGCGTAGTTGTTCGGGGGTGATTTCCTCGGCGTTGTCGGGCCAGGGGTAGGTGCGGGCTCGGCCGAGTCCGTAGGGGCCGCGGTCGGGGGTGACGGGGATGAGGTAGCGGTGTCTGCCGTGGACGAAGGACGTGGTCCAGGAGCCGTGCACATGCCACAACAGGACGTTCATGACTCTCCTTCAACTGTCGGATGTCTCAGCGGATGAGCAGGCCGACCGCCGCGACCACCTCGGCCGGGTCGATCCCGGCCGTGAGGCAGGGGTGGTCGGGCTCCGGGCAGCGGGTGGCCCGGGTGTCCCGGCAGGCGGCGGCGGCGTCGCCGAGTCGGACGGCGGGCACCCGGTAGGGTCCCCACTGTCCGTAGGGGACGGTGGGGGCGAAGAGGCTGACCACCGGCACGCCCAACGCCGCGGCCAGATGCGCCGGACCGGTGTTGCCGACGACGAGCGCACCGGCGCCGGCGAGCACGGCGGCCAGCTCCGCCAGTCCGGTCCGCCCGCCCAGGTCGAGGCCGGCGTCGCCGGCGACCCGGGCGGTCAGGTCGGTCTCGTCCGGGCCGCCGGTCACCACCACCCGGTGACCGGCCGCGGCGAGCACCCGGACTATCCGGGTGGCCAGCTCGGGCGGGCAGGCGCGGGTCTCCACCGCGGAGCCGGGATGCACCACCACGTACCCCGGTGGGCCGAGCCGGGCCGGCGGCGGGGGCAGCCCGTCGGTGCGTACCCGCAGGGTCGGCTGGTCCCCCGGCGGCAGCCCGAAGCCGGCGGCGGCGGCGAGGGAGAGCGCCCGCTCGGGTTCGGGTACGCCGGTGGGGGCCCGGTGTCGGACGTCGAGGAGGCTGCCGGGGTAGTCGTCGCTGATGGCGCTGATGCGGGGTACGCCGGCGAGGCGCAGCAGCAGGGCCAGGGGGAGGGGGGACTGGTGGAAGCTGGTGAAGATGACGGCTTCGTCGGCGCCGACGGCGGCGAGCCGGGTGGTGAGGGTGTGGATGTCGGTGGGGTCGACCGGGGCGGGATCGCCGTCGATCCAGGGCAGGGGCCATTCGATGAGTTCGTCGACGCCGGGCAGGAGGGCGGCGGCGTCGCGTCCGCGTGGTCCGTGCAGCAGGACGACCCGGACGGCGCCGGCGGCGACGGCGCGGATCGCGGGGCCGGTGACCAGGACGTCCCCGGCGGAGTCGCTGCGAGCCACCAGCACCGTCCCGGCGCGGCGCGGCGCGGCCGGCACGACCGCCGCCTGCCGCCGCAGGATCTCCTCGACCGCCGCCGGCAGGTCACGGGCCACGTACGGGGCGGCGGCCACCTCCTGCGGCCGGGTGACCGGGGTGGGCACCAGGACGCCGCTCGCGCCGGCGGCCAGCGCGGCGCTCATGTCCCGGCCGATGTCACCGACCAGTACGCAGCGCTGCGGGGTGGTACCGAGCGCGGACGCGGCCTGCTCGACCAGGCCGGGCGCCGGTTTGCGGCACCGGCAGCCGACGCTGTCGTCGTGCGGGCAGACCTGCCAACTGTCGAACGGCCCCAGCAGTGCCTCGACCCGGGCGTTGACCGCCAGCAACTGCGCCGCCGTGAACAGGCCGCGGGCCAACCCCGACTGATTCGTCACCACCGCCAGACGCAGCCCCGCCCCCCGCAGCCGGTCCAACGCCTCCCGGGCCCCCGGCACCGGCCGCACCTTGTCCGGATCACCGTTGTACGGCACATCCTCGATCAACGTGCCGTCCCGATCCAGCAGCACCGCGTCGAAGAGACCGGGTGTGATCACGCCCCCGTTCACGACCAAGCAGTTGCCCGAGGCGGGAGAGGTAAACATCATCGTTGCGCTCCGGTGGCGTCGCCGTCCGTGATGGATCGGCCGCGCCACCAACCGCGTACCCAGTGGGCCACCGCCAGCGGGGGGATGAGTGCGCTGGTCACCAGCATGGTGGTCAGTTCCGCACGGGTACGTGGCCCCGGCGCGATCCGGGCCGCCGCGAACTCGGCGGTGCCGACCACCCACCCGAACGCGCCCACGGCGGCGACCGCGCCCAGCCCCCGACGGGCCGTGCCACACGGCAGCCCCAGCCTCGCCGCACCCGCCGCCAGGGCCAGCGCGCCGGCCGAGGTGACCGCGACGTGCCGGGACCGCCGTCCCGGCGGCAGGCGCAGGGTGGTCCGCCATCTCGGGCCGTACAGGCGGCGCAGCAACGCGTCGTCGGCGTTGCCGCGCTGGGCGCGCAGGCTGACCCAGCGGTCCTCCGGGCGTACCGGATGGGTGACCTCGTGCCGACCGCGTACCAGCTCCCAGCCGGCCAGCCGCATCCGGTGGGCCAGCTCGGCGTCCTCTCGAAAGGCGCGGGGGAACCGTTCGTCGAACCCGCCGACGGTCTCCAGCGCCGCACGCCGGTACGCCATGTCGGCCGTGATCCACTCGCCGTCGGCCAGGCCGGCAGTGCTTCGCTCCCAGTCGGTCGGCCGGCGGTCGGCCGGCAGTGGCACCCGCACCCGGCCCTGCACCCCGCCCACCCGCTCGTCCACCGCGAGGTCGTCGGCCAGCCGCCGAGCCCAGTCCGGCGCGGGGACCACGTCGTCGTCGAGGAAGACCACCCACGGCTGGCGGGCCGCCCGCCGACCGACGTTGCGCGCCGCCGCCGGGCCCGCGCCGGTCCCGGTCACCACCTTCGCGTACGCCGACAGCGTCCCCGGCACCGCCAGCTCGTCGGTGGTGTCCCGCCGGTCGTCGACCAGCAGGACCTCCACGTCGGGCAACGCGGCCAACTGCGGGGCGAGGGCGTCGAGCAGCGCGCCGAGGCTGGGCCGGCCCAGGGTCGGCACCACCACGCTGATCACCGGTCGCCGTCCCACGTTCGACCGCCACCGAGCGCGCCCCGCCGCACCGCGAGCGGACCCAGGGCGAGCAACTCCACCGGCGCGGAACCGAACAGCTCCAGTGCCTCGCGCGGGGTGTCCACCATGGGCAGCCCGGCCGTGTTCAGCGAGGTGTTCACCACCACCGGCAGGCCGGTGAGCCGTTCGAACTCGGTCAGCATCTCGGCGACGAGAGGCTCGGTGTCGGCGTGCACGGTCTGCACCCGCGCGGTGCCGTCGACGTGGGTGACCGCGGGGATGCGGTCCCGCCAGCCTGGCTTGACCCGGTGCACGAAGAGCATGTAGCGGCTGGGGAAGACACCCTCGAAGATCTCGGCGAAGCGTTCCGCCCGGACCATCGGCGCGATCGGGCGGAACTGCTCGCGACCCTTCACGGCGTTCATCCGGCGGGTGGTGTCCGGGTCGCCCGGGTGCGCCAGCAACGACCGGTGCCCCAGGGCGCGCGGGCCGTACTCGCTGCGGCCCTGGTACCAGGCGACGATGCCGTTGTCGGCGAGCACCCGGGCCGCCTCGGCGGCGATGGAGTCTGGTCGGTGGTACGGCAGCGCGGCACGGCGCAGTTCCGCCTCCAACTCCTCGTCCGACCAGCCCCGGCCCAGGTCCACCCCGGTCATCGGGGTCGACCGGTCACCCAGGTCACCGGCCACGTGCAGGGCCGCGCCCAGGGCGGTGCCCGAGTCGCCGGCGGCCGGCTGCACCCAGACGTTCCGGTACGGCCCCTCGGCCGCGACCCGTGCGTTGGCGACGCAGTTCAGTGCCACCCCGCCCGCCATGGCCAGGGTCGACGCGCCGCCGGAGGCGTCGTACAACCAGCGGGACAGGTCGAGGATGACCTCCTCCAGCCGTTGCTGGACGCTGGCGGCCAGGTCGGCGTGCTCCTCGGTCAGCTCGCCGGCGGGCACCGCCTTGGCCAGGCTGTTCCAGTCGATCCGGTCGACGTGGAAGCCACCCTCCGGGGTCACCGTCACCAGCTCGCGCAGCAGGCCCAGGTGCTTCGGCTCGCCGTACGAGGCCAGCGCCATGACCTTGTACTCGTCGCTGGAGTGCGTGAAGCCGAGGTGCCGCGTGAGGTCCTCGTAGAGCAGGCCGAGGGAGTGTGGCAGCTGCTGGGAGTGCAGCCGGGCCAGTACGCCGTCGCGGTAGACGCCGGCCAGGTGGCTGGCGGCCTCGCCGCGACCGTCGAGCACCAGCACGGCGGTGTCGTCGCCGGCCGACGGGGCGGCCAGCCCGGCTGAGGCGGCGTGCGCGATGTGGTGCGGCACGAACCGTACCTTCTCCGGGTCGAGACCGGGCAGGGCGGCGGCGAGGAACTGCGGTGCGCGCCGGGCGTAGTCGACCCGCAGCCAGTCCCAGGGGTCGCTGAGCCCCAGGTCGGCGGCGTCCTGGCAGAGGCCGGGGTCGAACGAGTAGGCCACCACGTCGAGGCTGTCGACGTCGATGCCGGCGCTGGCCAGGCACCAGGCCGCGGAGTGCTCGGGCAGCTCCCAGGCGGAGAAGGGCACCGGCCGCTTGCCGTGCTTGCGGCGGCTGAACCGTTCCTCTTCGGCGGCGGCCACCACCTGCCCGTCGACCACCAGGGCGGCGGCCGGATCGTGGAAGATCGCATTGATTCCGAGCACGCGCATGTCCGGTCCCTACCCCGGTGGCCCGCCGCTAACCCGTAGATCATCGACTTCTCCGGCGGGGTAAACCTCCGTCGTGGAGACTCGTCGCGCCGGACCTGGCCCCGGCGGCAGATCCGGGCAGCGGTCCGGCGAACCGACCGTCTTCGGGGAAGATCGCACCGGGCCGGCGCGTTGTGGCCAGGGTGTCGCTAGGCCGCCCGCCGCGCGGTGTCGCGTGGGGCTCCGCCGTCGTGTCGGGCGGTGCGGCTACGCTCGCTGCGGCGCGCCGCGCCTGAGATCGGGACGGTGAGCGGCATCACACCGCCGAGACCGGGGAGTACGACCAGTTGACCGCACAGCCTGACACCCGTTACGGGGCCGACGACCTCACCCATCTGGAGGGCCTGGACGCCGTCCGCAAACGTCCCGGCATGTATATCGGCTCCACGGACAGCCGTGGCGTGGGTCACCTCGTCAACGAGATCCTCGACAACTCCACCGACGAGGGTGTCGCCGGTCACGCCGCGAAGATCGTGGTGATCCTGCACGCCGACGGTTCGGTGCAGGTCGACGACGACGGGCGCGGCATCCCCACCGACGTGCACGCCAAGTCCGGCATCTCCGGAGTCGAGCTGGTGCTCACCCGGTTGCACGCGGGTGGCAAGTTCGGCGGCTCGGGCTACAAGACCTCCGGTGGCCTGCACGGTGTCGGCGCGTCGGCGGTCAACGCGCTGTCCCGGCGCTTCGACGTCACCGTCCGGCGCGGCGGCAAGATCCACGCGATGTCGTTCCGGCACGGCGTGCCGGGCATCTTCGACGGCGACGGCCCGGACGCCTCCTTCACCCCCGGCCCCGGCCTCCAGGTTGTCGGGGCGATGAAGCGCGGCCAGCGCAGCGGCACCTCGATCCGTTACTGGCACGACGTCCGCTACTTCGAGACCGGCGCGACGCTCGACGTCGACGCCGTGCGGACGAAGCTGCGCAACACCGCCTTCCTGGTCCCGGGGGTGGACTACCGGCTGCGCGACGAGACCGTCGAGCAGCCCACCGAGGAGCGGTTCCACTTCCCCGAGGGCCTCACCGCCATGGTGGAGTTCCTCGCCCCGGCCGGCGACCGCCCGGTCTCCGGCACCCTCCTGGTCACCGGTGAGGGGACGTACCGGGAGAACGCCGCCGACGCCAACGGCGTCATGCAGGCCAACGTGCCGCGTCGCGCCGAGGTCGAGATCGCGTTCCGCTGGGGCACCGGCTACGAGCGCACCGTCGAGTGCTTCACCAACACCATCCGCAACGCCCACGGCGGCACCCACCGCAAGGGCTTCGAGCGGGCCCTGGTGCGGACCCTCGCCGACGCGGTCCGCAACGCCCGGGGCCTGCTCAAGGCCAAGGAGGAGCCGCCCACCCTGGACGACGTCCTGGAGGGGATGACGGCGGTGGTGCACGTGCGCATCCCCGAGCCGCAGTTCACCTCGCAGACCAAGGACGAGCTCTCCACCGCCGGCATCACCAAGGTGCTCCAGTCCCTCGTCGAGCAACATCTCAAGACCTGGCTGGACGACCGCCGGACGAAGGCCGAGGCGCGCACCGTCCTCCAGAAGATCGTCGACGCGGCCCGGGTGCGGCTGACCCAGAAGCAGCAGAAGGACGCCGCCCGGCGCAAGACCGCGCTGGAGGGGGCGGCCATGCCCGCCAAGCTGGTCGACTGCCGATCGGCCGGAATCGAGCGCAGTGAGCTGTTCATCGTGGAGGGGGACAGCGCGCTGGGAACGGGGCGACTTGCCCGATCTTCTGAATATCAGGCGCTTCTTCCGATTCGCGGCAAGATCCTCAACGTGCAGAAGGCGAACCTCCAGCAGGTGCTGGACAACGCCGAGTGCGCCGCGATCGTGCAGGTGCTCGGGGCCGGGTCGGGGCGTACCTTCGACCTGTCCGCGATGCGGTACGGCCGGGTCCTGATCATGGCGGACGCCGACGTGGACGGCGCGCACATCCGTACCCTGCTCATCACGCTCTTCGCCCGCTACATGCGGCCGCTGATCGAGGCCGGCCGGCTCTACGCCGCGATGCCGCCCCTGCACAAGATCACCACCAGGGGGCGCAGCCCGCAGACCGTCTACACCTACACCCAGGCCGAGATGGAGGCGACGGTCCGCAAGCTGGAGAAGGCCGGCAAGCAGATCGTCACCCCGATCCCGCGCTTCAAGGGTCTCGGTGAGATGGACGCCGACGAGTTGTGGGAGACCACCATGAACCCGGCCACCCGGGCGGTCCGCCGGATCACCCTCGACGACGTCGACGCCGCCGAGCGGATCCTCGAACTGCTGATGGGGGAGAAGGTCGAGCCGCGCCGCAACTGGCTGATCGAATCCTCCGACCGGGTCGACCGGGAAGCGATCGACGCATGAGCCCGCTGACCGCCGCGCACCCAGAAGGAAGCTGAACGATGGCACGCCGCAAGGACGACCGCGCCAAGGTGGACCTGTCCGCCTTCGACCAGGCCGGCGCGCGGGTATTCGACAACCCGCTGGTCACCGAGGTCTCCGACTCCTACCTGGAGTACGCCTTCTCGGTCATCCACTCCCGCGCCCTGCCCGACGCCCGCGACGGACTCAAGCCGGTGCACCGGCGCATCCTGTACTCCATGCACGAGAACGGTTTCCGGCCGGACCGCGCGCACGTCAAGTCGGCCCGCGTGGTCGGCGACGTGATGGGGCGCTACCACCCGCACGGTGACACGGCGATCTACGACGCCATGGTCCGGATGGCGCAGGATTTCTCGCTCAACGCGCCGCTCATCGACGGGCATGGAAATTTCGGAAGTCCAGACGATGGACCGGCTGCGGCGCGCTACACAGAAGCACGCATGTCCCGGGAGGCGATGCTGCTCGTCGGCGAGCTGGGCGAGGACACCGTCGACGTCGAGCCCAACTACGACGGCTCGCTGACCCAGCCCACCGTGCTGCCGGCTGCCTTCCCCAACCTGCTGGTCAACGGCGCGTCCGGGATCGCGGTCGGGATGGCGACGAACATGATCCCGCACAACCTGGGCGAGGTCGTCTCCGCCGCCCGCTGGCTGATCAACCACCCGGACGCCACCCTCGACAGGCTGATGGAGTTCGTCCCCGGGCCCGACCTGCCCACCGGAGGTTTGCTGCTCGGCCTGGACGAGGTGCGCCGGGCGTACGAGACCGGGCGCGGCGTGGTGCGGATGCGCGGCCGGGTGGAGATCGGTCCCCTTGAGGGCAGCCGGGGCCGGCAGGCGATCACCGTGGTCGAGCTGCCGTACGGCATCGGTGCGGAGAAGGTCATCGCCGCGATCACCAACGAGGTGACCAAGACCAAGCGGCTCACCGGCATCGCCGACGTCAAGGACCTCACCGACCGGGAGAGCGGCACCCGCCTGGTCATCGAGTGCAAGGTCGGGGTCAACCCGCAGGCGCTGCTGGCCGATCTCTACCGGCTCACCCCGTTGGAGCAGTCCTTCGGCGTCAACAACCTGGTGCTGGTCGACGGCCAGCCGCGCACCCTGGGCCTCAAGCCGCTGCTGGAGGTCTTCCTGGCCCACCGGTACGACGTCGTGTCCCGGCGCAGCGCGTACCGCCGCCGCAAGCGCCAGGAGCGGCTGCACCTGGTCGAGGGTCTGCTGATCGCCCTGCTCGACATCGACAAGGTGGTCAAGCTGATCCGGGCCAGCGAGGACGCCCAGGCCGCCAAGGACGGCCTGATGCAGAGGTTCAAGCTCTCCGAGATCCAGGCCACCTACATCCTGGACACCCCGCTGCGCCGGCTCACGAAGTACGACCGGATCGAGCTGGAGGCCGAGCAGGAGAGGCTGCGTGGCGAGATCGCCGAGCTGTCCAGGATTCTCGATGATCCGAAGGTGCTGAAGAAGGTCGTCTCCGACGAGCTGGCCGCGGTGGTCAAGCAGTTCGCCGCGCCGCGCCGCACCACCCTGGTCGACGGGGACCTCAAGGAGGTGCTGGCCGCGTCCGCGCCGGCCGGCCCGCTGGAGGTGGCCGACGACCCCTGCCAGGTGATCCTGTCGGCGACCGGCCTGGTCGCCCGGACAGCGGCCGAGTCGGAGGAGACCTCCGAGGGGCGTCGGCGTAACGGCCGGGTCAAGCACGACACGGTACGCGCTCTCGTGCACACCACGGCCCGAGGTCGGGTGCTCCTGGTGACCAGTGCCGGCCGAGCCTTCAAGATCGACGTGCTGCCGTTGCCGGTGCTGCCGGAGCAGGCCGGCACCGTGTCCCTGCGCGGTGGCATGGCCGCCGCGGAACTGGTGCCACTGGAGCCGGGGGAGACGGTGGTCGGCCTGGCCCCGCTGGGCCCGGCCGCGCAGGATTCCCCGGGGCTCGCCCTGGGCACCCGGCAGGGCGTGGTCAAGGTGTGCGCCCCGGAGTGGCCGGTCCGCTCGGACGAGTTCGAGGTGATCGGGCTGCGCGAGGGCGACGAGGTGGTGGGGGCGACCTGGCTGACCGACGGGCAGGAAGCCCTGACCTTCGTCACCAGCGAGGCGTCGTTGCTGCGGTTCGCCGCGACGCTGGTCCGCCCGCAGGGGCCGAAGGGCGGCGGCATGGCGGGGGTCAACCTGCCCGCCGGGGCCCGGGTGGTCTTCTTCGGCGCGGTCCGCACCGACGACCCGGTGCACGGGGAGCCGATGGTGGTCACCTCCACCGGGGCGACGGTCAAGGTGACGCCGTTCGGGGCGTACCCGGCGAAGGGGCGGGCCACCGGCGGAGTGCGCGCCCATCGGTTCCTCAGGGGGGAGACGGACGTGGACGTCGCCTGGGTCGGGCCGCGCCCGGTCGGCGCCACCGCCACGGGCGAGCCGGTGGAGCTGCCGGCGGCCGACCCGCGCCGCGACGGCTCCGGATTCGCGGTGATGCTCGGCCCCACGGTCGTCGGCCACCTCATCGAACGGGACTGACCCAATTCACGGCAAGGGCCCGGAAGCGAGTGCTTCCGGGCCCCCGCCGTCCCCGCCGCCCTGCGGTCGATCATGAGGTTGTCGCCCTGACCGCCAACGTGTCGCGGCGGCAACTTCATGATCACCAGGCCGGGTGGG